>WFOW01000001.1 GCA_015487895.1 Gammaproteobacteria bacterium
ACCACTGCCTGCTCCTCTACCCGCTGCCGGACTGGGAGGAGATCGAGCGCAAGCTGGTGCGGCTGCCGAGCCTCAACCCGGCGGCCCGGCGCCTGCAGCGCCTGCTGATCGGGCATGCCACCGAGTGCGAGCTCGACGGGCACGGCCGCATCCTGGTGCCGCCGCCGCTGCGCGAGTTCGCCGGGCTGGACCGGCGCGTGGTGCTGATCGGCCAGGGCAACAAGTTCGAGCTGTGGGACGAGGGCACGTGGACCGAGCGGCGCGAGGCCTGGCTGAAGGAGGCGGAGGCCGAGGCGGCCGAGGCGCTCGCGCCGGAGCTGGCCTCGCTGTCGCTCTAGGGCCCATGGCGGAGGCGCCGGACCACCACCGGCCGGTGCTGCTGGAGGAGGTGCTGGAGGTCTTGGACGTGCGCGCGCAGGGGCGCTACGTGGACGCGACCTACGGGCGCGGCGGGCACGCCCGGGCCATCCTGGCGCGGCTCGGCCCCGGAGGGCGGCTGCTGGTCCTCGACCGCGACCCCGAGGCGGTGGCCCACGCGCGCGCGCGGCTCGGCGCCGACCCGCGCGTGGACGTGGCGCACGCCTCCTTCGCGCGCCTGGGCGAGCTCCTCGACGCGCGCGGCTGGCGCGGCCGCGTCGACGGCGTGCTGATGGACCTCGGCGTCTCCTCGCCGCAGCTCGAGGACCCCGCGCGCGGCTTCAGCTTCCTGCGCGAGGGCCCGCTCGACATGCGCATGGACCCGGCCGCGGGGGAGAGCGCCGCGGACTGGCTCGCCCGCGCGCCCGAGCGCGAGATCGCGCGCGTGCTGCGCGACTACGGCGAGGAGCGCTACGCGCGGCGCATCGCGCGCGCCATCGTGCGCGCGCGCCCGCTGCGCACCACGCGCGAGCTGGCCGAGGTGGTGGCCGCCGCCGTGCCGCGGCGCGAGCCCGGCCGGCACCCCGCCACGCGCACCTTCCAGGCCGTCCGCATCCACGTCAACCGCGAGCTGGAGGCGCTGCGCGCCGGGCTCGAGCAGGCGGTGGAGGCGCTCGCCCCGGGCGGGCGCATCGCCGTGATCAGCTTCCACTCGCTCGAGGACCGCATCGTCAAGCGCTTCCTGCGCGCGCGGGCGCGCCCGGCCTCGCCCGCCCCGGGGCTGCCGGCGCCGCCCCCGACCCTGCGCCTGCTGGGCCGGCCGCGGCGCCCGGGCGAGGCGGAGGTGGCCGCCAACCCGCGCGCGCGCAGCGCCGTGCTGCGGGCGGCGGAGAGGCTCGCGGCATGAGCGGGGCGCGCCTGCTGCCGGCCGCGCTGGCGCTCGCCGTGGTCGCCTCGGCGCTGGGCGTGGTCTACACCAGCCACCTGGCGCGGCGGCTGTACGGCGAGCTCGTGCGCCTGGAGCGGGCGCGCGACGCGCTCGAGGTGGAGTGGGGCAGGCTGCAGCTCGAGCAGAGCACGTGGGCGACGCACGCGCGCATCGAGCGTCTGGCGCGCGAGCGGCTGCGCATGCGCATGCCGCGCCCCGAGGAGATCGTGGTGGTGAGGCCATGAGCCGCGGGCCGCACGGGGTCGGGGAAGGCGCGGCGCCGCTCGCGCGGCGGCGCGTGCTGCTCGGCGCCTTCGCGCTCGCCGCCGCGGCGCTCGCCGGGCGCGCCGTCTTCCTGCAGGTGCTCAACACGGACTTCCTGCAGCGCCAGGGCGAGGCGCGCCACCTGCGCGTCGTGACGGTGCCGGCGCACCGCGGCATGATCACCGACCGCAACGGCGAGCCGCTCGCCATCAGCACGCCGGTCCAGTCGGTGTGGGCCGACCCGGGCGACGTGCCCGCCGACGCGCGCGCGCTCGCGCGCCTCGCGCGCGTCCTGGGGGTGCCGGCGCCGGCGCTCGCGCGGCGCATTGCCGAGCGGCGCGACCGCGCCTTCGTGTACCTGCGCCGCCACGTGGACCCGCGCACGGCCGAGCGCGTGCGCGCGCTCGGCCTCCCCGGCGTGCACCTGCAGCGCGAGTACCGGCGCTACTACCCGCTGGGCGAGGTGACGGCGCACGTGCTCGGCTTCACCGACATCGACGACGCCGGCCAGGAGGGCGTGGAGCTCGCCTGGGACCGCTGGCTGCGCGGCACGCCCGGGGCGCGCCGGGTGCTGCGCGACCGCCTCGGCCACATCGTGCGCGACGTCGCGCTCCTGCGCCCGGCGCGTCCCGGGCGCGACCTGCGCCTCGCCCTCGACCGGCGCGTGCAGTACCTCGCCTACCGCGAGCTCAAGGCCGCCGTGCTGCGCCACCGCGCGCGCGGCGGCTCGCTGGTGGTGCTCGATGCGCGCACCGGCGAGGTGCTCGCGATGGTCAACCAGCCCTCCTACAACCCCAACCGCCGCGACCGCGGCCCGCGCGCGGCGCGGCGCAACCGCGCCGTCACCGACGTCTTCGAGCCCGGCTCCACCGTCAAGCCCTTCACCGTCGCCGCCGCCCTCGAGAGCGGCCGCTTCCGCCCGGACACGCCCGTCGACACCGGGCCAGGCCTCCTGCGCGTGGCCGACGCCACCGTGCGCGACGTGCGCGACTTCGGCCTGCTCGACGTCACGGGCGTGATCCGCCGCTCGAGCAACGTGGGCGCGGCCAAGATCGCGCTGGCGCTGCCGGCGCGGCGGCTGTGGTCGGTCTACGCCCGCGTGGGCTTCGGGCACGCGACCGGCAGCGGCTTCCCGGGCGAGGCGCACGGCGTGCTCGCCGACCACCGCCGCTGGCGCGCCGTCGAGCAGGCCACGGCGGCCTTCGGCTACGGGCTCTCGGTGACCGCGCTGCAGCTCGCGCGCGCCTACGCGGCGCTCGCCGCCGACGGGCGCCTGCCGGAGGTGACGCTGCTGCGGCGCACGCGCGCCGCCGCCGGCGAGCGCGTGCTGCCGGCGCGCGTCGCGCGCCAGGTGCGCGCCATGCTCGAGGCGGTGGTGGCGCCGGGCGGCACGGGCCGCCGGGCGGCCGTGCCGGGCTACCGCGTCGCCGGCAAGACCGGCACGGTGCGCAAGGCCGAGCCCGGCGGCTACAGCGACCACCGCTACGTGGCGCTCTTCGCCGGCATGGCGCCGGCGAGCCGGCCGCGGCTGGTGGCGGTGGTGGTGATCGACGAGCCGCGCGCGGGCGGCTACTACGGCGGCGAGGTGGCGGCGCCGGTGTTCGCGCGCGTCATGGCCGGGGCGCTGCGCCTGCTCGACGTCGCCCCGGACGCCCCGCGCGGGCCGGTGCGCGTGGCGCTCGGGGCGGAGGCGGCGACATGATGGCCCCCGACCGCGCACGCTTCCCGGGGCGCAGGCTGGGCGAGCTGCTCGCGGGTCTCGCCGACCCCGGCCCCGCGGCGGAGGTGCTCGTCACGGGCGTGGCGGCCGACAGCCGCCGCGTGCGCCCCGGCGACCTCTTCCTCGCCTGCGCCGGGCGGCGCACGCACGGCCTCGCCCACCTCGACCAGGCGATCGCCGCGGGCGCGGCCGCCGTCGCCTGGGAGCCGCCCTTCCCGGGCACGGGCGCGGCCGAGGTCGCGGGCGTGCCGCTGGTGCCGGTCGAGCGCCTCGGCGAGCGCGCGGGCCTCATCGCCGACCGCTTCTTCCTGCACCCGTCGCGCGACCTCGTCGTGGTCGGCGTCACGGGCACCGACGGCAAGACCTCGTGCGCGCACTTCCTCGCCCGCGCCCTCGACCGGCCGGCGGCGCGCTGCGGCCTCATGGGCACCCTCGGCCACGGCCTGCCGGGGGCGCTCGCCGAAGACGGCCACACCACCCCGGACGCCGTCACGGTGCACGCGCGCCTCGATGACCTGCGGCGCGCGGGCGCGCGCTGGGCGGTGATGGAGGTCTCCTCGCACGCCCTCGACCAGGGGCGCGTCGAAGGCGTGGATTTCGACGTCGCCGTGCTCACCAACCTCACGCGCGACCACCTCGACTACCACGGCGACGTCGAGGCCTACGCCCGCGCCAAGCGCCGGCTGTTCGAGCGGCCGGGCCTGGAGTGGGCCGTGCTCAACGCCGACGACGCCACCGGCGCGCGCTGGCTGGCCGAGCCGCCGGGCCCGGCGCGGCTGGTCGCCTACGGCGTCGGGGCCGAGGTGCCGGCGGGCGCGGGCTGGGTGGTCGGCCGCGGCCTGCGCGCCGACGCCGGCGGCATCGCCATGGACGTGGAGACGAGCTGGGGCGCCGGCCGCATCGAGGCGCCGCTCCTCGGGCGCTTCAACGCCTGGAACCTGCTCGCCGCGCTCGCCGTGCTGCTGTGCCTGGACACGCCCGTGGAGGAGGCCTGCGCGCGGCTCGCGCGCGTGCGGGCCGCGCCCGGGCGCATGGAGCGCTTCGGCGGCGGCCCGGGCGCGCCGCTCGTGGTGGTCGACTACGCCCACACGCCCCACGCCCTCGAGCAGGCGCTCGCCGCCCTGCGGGCGCTCACGCCCGGGCGGCTGTGGTGCGTGTTCGGCTGCGGCGGCGAGCGCGACCGCGGCAAGCGCCCGGCCATGGGCCGCGTGGCCGAGGCGCTCGCCGACCACGTGGTGGTCACCGACGACAACCCGCGCGGCGAGGACGCGACCCAGATCGTGGTCGAGATCCTCGCCGGCATGCGCGACCCGGACCGCGCCTACGTGATCCGCGACCGCGAGGCGGCCATCCGCCACGCCGTCGGGCGCGCGCGCCCCGGCGACACGGTGCTCGTCGCCGGCAAGGGCCACGAGGGATTCCAGATCGTCGGCGACGAGCGCCGGCCCTTCAGCGACCGCGCGGTGGTGGTGGCCGCGCTCGGCGGGGAGGCCGGGGCGTGAGCGTGCGCCTGGCCGAGATCGCGCAGGCCGTGGGCGGGCGCCTGACGGGCGCCGACGTGCAGGTGGACGGGGTCAGCACCGACTCGCGCACGGTGCGCCCCGGCGAGCTCTTCGTCGCGCTGCGCGGGCCGCGCTTCGACGGCCACGCCTTCGTCGCCCACGCCGCCGGCCGCGGCGCGGCGGCGGCGCTGGTCGAGGAGGAGGCCGGCGGCACGCTGCCGCTCGTGGTGGTCGACGACACGCGCACGGCGCTCGGCCGCCTCGGGCGCTGGTGGCGGGGGCGCTGCGGCGGGCCGGTGGTGGCGCTCACGGGCAGCAGCGGCAAGACCACGGTCAAGGAGCTCACGGCCGGCATCCTCGCGCGCACCGGCCCGGGCATCGCCACCGCGGGCAACCTCAACAACGCCATCGGGGTGCCGCTGACGCTGTGCCGCATCGGCCCCGGCCACCGCTGGGCGGTGGTGGAGCTCGGGGCCAGCGCGCCGGGCGAGATCGCCGACCTCGCCGGCCTCGCCATGCCGGACGTCGGCGTGGTGCTCAACGCGGGCCCCGCCCACCTCGAGGGCTTCGGCACCGTGGCGGGGGTCGCGCGCGGCAAGGGCGAGCTCCTCGAGGCCGTGGCCGCGCGCGGAGGCGTGGCGGTCTACAACGCCGACGACGCGCACGCGCCGCTGTGGCGCGAGCTCGCCGAGGGGGCGCGCGAGGTGGTGCGCTTCGGCCTCGCGGCCGACGCCGAGTGGACCGCCGACTGGGAGCCCGGCCCCGGGGGCACGCGGCTGCGGCTGCGCGGCCCCGCGGGCCCGCTCGCCGAGTGCCGCTTCCCGCTCCTCGGCCGCCACAACGTGCTGAACGCGCTCGCCGCCGCGGCCGCCGCGGCCGCGGCGGGCGCGGGCGAGGAGGCCATCCTCGCCGGGCTGGAGGCGGCGGCGCCGGTGCCCGGCCGGCTGCGGCCCCTGAGCCTGCCCTCCGGGGCGCTGCTGCTCGACGACACCTACAACGCCAACCCGCTCTCGCTCGAGGCGGGCCTCGAGGTGCTGGCCGCGCTCCCCGGCGAGCGCGTGCTGGTGCTCGGCGACATGGCCGAGCTCGGCGCCGACGCGGCCTCCTGGCACGAGGCCGCCGGCCGGCGCGCGCGCGCCGCCGGCGTGACGGCGCTCTACGCCCTCGGGGACGAGGCCGCGCGCGCGGCGCGCGCCTTCGGCCCCGGCGGGCGCGCCTTCGCCGACCACGAGACCCTCGCCGCCGCCCTCGAGGGCGCGCTCGGCCCGGGCATGAGCGTGCTGGTCAAGGGCTCGCGCCGCATGCGCATGGAGCGCCTCGTGCAGCGCCTGGCCGCGGGTCCGGCCGCGCCGGCGGCGAACGGGGAGGGCTGAGGCCGTGCTCTACCTCCTCGCCCAGAAGCTCACGGCGCTGCACAGCGGCTTCAACGTCTTCCAGTACCTCACCTTCCGCGCCATCCTCGGGGTGCTGACGGCGCTCGCCATCTCCTTCCTGGTCGGGCCGGCCATGATCCGGCGCCTCGACCGCTACCGCATCGGCCAGACCGTGCGCGAGGACGGCCCCGAGAGCCACCTCGCCAAGGCCGGCACGCCCACCATGGGCGGCACGCTCATCCTGGTGGCGATCGCCGCGGCCACGGTGCTGTGGGCCGACCCCTTCAACCGCTACGTGTGGGTGGTGCTGGCGGTGACGCTCGCCTTCGGCGCCATCGGCTTCGTCGACGACTACCGCAAGCTGGTGCTGCGCGACCCGCGCGGGCTGCCCGCGCGCTGGAAGTACCTGCTGCAGTCGCTGGTCGGCCTCGCCACGGCGCTCTACCTCTACCTCACGGCGCAGGTGCCGGCCGAGACGCAGCTCATCGTGCCCTTCTTCAAGGACGTGCTGGTGCCCCTCGGCTGGCTCTACGTGCCGCTCGCCTACTTCGTCATCGTCGGCACCAGCAACGCCGTCAACCTCACCGACGGCCTCGACGGGCTCGCCATCATGCCCACGGTCATGGTGGGCGGCGCCCTCGGGGTCTTCGCCTACGTCGCGGGCCACGCGCGCTTCGCCGCCTACCTCGGCTTCCCCTACATCCCGGGCGTGGGCGAGCTCGTGGTGTTCACGGGCGCGCTGGTGGGCGCCGGCCTCGGCTTCCTGTGGTTCAACGCCTATCCGGCGCAGGTCTTCATGGGCGACGTCGGCGCGCTCGCCCTCGGCGCGGCGCTGGGCGTGATCGCCGTGCTCGCGCGCCAGGAGCTGGTGCTGTTCATCATGGGCGGCGTCTTCGTGATGGAGACGGTGTCGGTGATCCTGCAGGTGGCGAGCTACAAGCTCACGGGGCGGCGCATCTTCCGCATGGCGCCGCTGCACCACCACTTCGAGCTCAAGGGCTGGCCGGAGCCGCGGGTCATCGTCCGCTTCTGGATCGTGACGGTGATCCTGGTGCTGATCGGCCTGGCGACGCTGAAGATCCGGTGAGGGGCGCGATGGCGGAGGCGGAGGAGCGGGCGATGGCGGCGGTGGCCGGCCGGCGCACCCTCGTCGTCGGGCTCGGGCGCACGGGGCTCTCGGTCGCGCGCTATCTCGCGCGGCGCGGCGAGTCCGTCGCCGTCACCGACACCCGCACCGACCCGCCCGGGCTCGAGGCGCTGCGGCGCGAGCTGCCGGAGGTGGCGGCCTTCCTCGGCGGCCTCGCGCCGGAGGCCTTCGCCCACGCCGAGCGCGTCGTGGTGAGCCCCGGCGTGCCGCTGGACACCCCGGAGATCG
>WFOW01000002.1 GCA_015487895.1 Gammaproteobacteria bacterium
GCAGCGGGGCGGGGGCGCCGCCCAAGCCGTGGGAGCTCGGGCCGCCTCGGGATGGCCTGCCGGGCGTCGGCATGGTCGAAGGGATGGCGCTTCGCAGGGAGACCGCCCGGGCGGTGCAGCTTGCGGCACGCTGGCCGGGCGACGTGCCGGGGGGCGTTCGCCGGTGGGCGAGCGGCGTCCTCGAGGCACGGGTCCCCTGGCGGCGGGTGCTCGCCCGCGCCATGCGCGGGGCCCTGGAGCGCGCCGCCGGGGCGTGGGACTACACCCGTAGCCGTCCCAGCCGGCGGGTGGCGGCCCGGCCCGACGTGCTGCTCCCCTCGCTGGTGCGGCCGGACGGTCCGGTGGCGGTGATCGTGGACACCTCGGGCAGCATGTCCGCCGAGGACCTCTCACGGGCGCTCGCCGAGCTCCGGGGCGTGATCCGCACGGCGGAGCGGGCAGTGAGCGTCATCGCCTGCGACGCGGCGGTGCAGGGGGTCGCCGCCGTGACGCGCCCGGAGGCCGTGGAGCTCCGCGGCGGCGGCGGGACCGACATGGGCGAGGCGCTTGCGGAGGCGGCCCGGCTGCGGCCGCGGCCCGTCCTGGTGGTGGTGCTGACGGACGGCTACACCCCGTGGCCCGAGCACAGGCCCGCCGGGCTTCGCCGGGTGATGGTGGTCCTGGTCGCGGGTGGCCCACCGGAGGTCGTGGGTGCGATCCCCCGATGGGTCTGGCGGACGGTCGCGATCGATGCAGGGGGCATGTGCGAATGCACGTGAGATGCGGCGCGAGCACACCCCCGGCGGGGACGGGTGCGGGAGCCGGAGCCTTCGGCCCGGACCCGCACGGCGGCGCCGCCGAGGCTCCGCCGGGCACGGATCCCCGCCGGATGGCATCGAAGTTGCAGCCTGCGCGTGGGAGGAAGGACGCCGCCGCGCGGCGGCGGAGGGCGACGGGACGGGCCGGCATGGAACGGAAGCTGAAGCTGACCGCGAGCGAGGCGTTCACGCTGGAGCGCCTGCGCAGGCTGCGGGGCGCGCGCACGTTCATTGCGCCCTTCTGGGGGAGCCGCGTCGAGCGATGGTCGCCTGTGGCGTGCGGAAGCCCGGGCGGGGGAGGCGGCGCCGATGGAGCCGTGGAGCGTGCGTTCGCGCGGCTGATGCGGCAAGTGTGGGGCCGGGCCGCTGCAAAGGGTTTCGGCCGCTCGCGCGTGTTCGCGGGCAGGGCGCGCTTCGGCGCGGCCGGCGGCGCCGGGCTCGAGCTCGTGCTGGACGGCCGGATCCTGTGTCCGGCACGGGAATGGTCCGTGGACCTGGGCAAGGGCACGGCGGGCCGGCTGCTCGAAGGGCTGGGGTGCAGGACGGACCGGGAGGGCACGCTCCGCGTGCAGCTCGCGGGGTTCCACCCGCGCGGCGTGGAGCAGGAGGCGGGGCCGCCCGGGGTCGTCGCGGACGCCTTCCTCGCCGACGGGCCGCTCGTGGGGCGGCGGATCGCCGTCGACCCGGACCGGGCCGCCCGAACGGCGGCGGAGGTGCTCCGAGCGGCCGACGTCGACGCATGCCGGGCGCCCTACGGATTCCACCTGATCGTCTCGCCCGAGGAGGCGGTGCTCCGTCTCTGCTCGCTGGAGCCGGAAGGCACGGCCCGATGGCGGATCGCCCTCCGGCCCGAGATGGGCCGGCAGGCGCTGCGGTCGTGCACCGCCCGGCACCGCACCGTCCACCCGGGGGCCTATCTCCTGGAGGCGTTGGAGGACCTCTTCGGTGAGGTGAGGCTGCCCACCGGGCTCGCGGGCGATCGCATTTGGGAGGAGCCGCCCTGGCTCGCCTCCCGCGAGAAGGGCTGGCGCCTCGGCGCGTGGCTGCAGACCACCTACATGCGGTGCGGCGCGCTCGCCGATCCGGCGCTCGCGCTCTACGTGTGCGACGGCGACGGTGCCGTGCGGCTGGAGCGTGAGGGGGGCGAAACGGTCGGCGCGCGGGAGCTCCTGAGGGTGCCCGGCGAGGCGCTGGTCCGGGTGCTCTTGCGCTGCGGGCTGCTCGTGGGGGCCTGGGCGGAGGACGGCGAACCGGCCCCGATCCTGGACGCCGTGCGGCGGTCCGGCGGGGCGCTGGCCGTGCGGACCGCGGTGCGCGCGGAGGAGGGGCCACGCCTCGCGTGGGCGTGGTGCTGGGCGCGGCGGGAACACGGTGTCCCCGCCGTGCCGCTGCTCGCCCGGAGCCGCGAGACCCTGCGGCGGGCGAGACGGCGTGCGGAGGCGGAACGCCTGTTCGGATAGGGTCCGGGCACGGGACGCCGCACGGGGCGCGGATGGCTGGGAGTGAAGGAATGGTGTGGGCCGAGCTGGCGGCGAGGATCGAGGCGGGCGGGACCGTCCTGGTCCCGGGCCGCGCGATCGCGCGTCGCATCGTCGCCACCTGGGACCGGACCAAGGCCCGTGAGGGCCGGGCGGCGTGGGAGTCGCCTTCGGTGCTGACGTGGGACGCCTGGCTCGAACGGCTGTGGGAGGAGGGCGTGATCGCCGGCACGCTGGAGCCCGTCCATCTGCTCGCCCGCGAGCAGGAGCTCGCGCTGTGGACGCAGGTGCTGCGTGAGGACGGCGTGGCAGTGGCGGACGTCCAGGGCCTGGCGGTGCGCGTGGCCGAGGCGTACGGGCT
>WFOW01000003.1 GCA_015487895.1 Gammaproteobacteria bacterium
GTCTCCGGCCGTGGGATCAGCGCCCGCGCATCGGTGTGGAAACGGTGGTTCCAGAAGTCGCGGTAGCCCAAGATGTAGGCCATCGGTTCGCGTTGGCAGCGCCGCGCCACCATCGCCTCCAGTCGGCGCTGCTGGTCGGCGGTGATCGGCTGCGCCAGCGCGATGATCAGCCCGCTATGATCAAGCCCGGTGGCCGCTTGCAGCAGCAGGCGGGCATCCAGCTGCGGGGTGTCGCATCCGGCCTGTTGCAACCGTTGTGTGGTATCGAAAAGTGTCTGCCGCAACAGAGGTTGGGTGGTCACGAGTCGGATGCGAAGAAGTGGCTATTTTGAACCACGAAGGCACGAAGACACAAAGGAAAATGGAATCAAGCTGCGGAGTATTTTCTCCTGCTTTTCCACACTTTGTGTCTTGGTGTCTTGGTGGTTCCTTCTCTTCCTCACCCCTCGCCGGCGAGTTGGGCGGCTTGGTGGTGGGCGTGCAGCGCCTGCACCAGTTCGTCCATGTCGCCGCCCAGGATCTGTTCCAGCTTGTAGAGGGTAAGGTTGATGCGGTGGTCGCTCACCCGCCCCTGCGGGAAGTTGTAGGTGCGGATGCGCTCGGAGCGGTCGCCGCTGCCCACCAGCCGGCGGCGCTCGGCCGCCTGCTCCGACTGGCGGCGCTCGCGCTCGCGCGCGAGCAGCTTGGCCGCGAGCAGCGCCATGGCGCGCGCCTTGTTCTTGTGCTGGCTGCGCTCGTCCTGGCACTCGACCACGATGCCCGTGGGCAGGTGCGTGATGCGCACCGCCGACTCGGTCTTGTTGACGTGCTGGCCCCCGGCGCCCGAGGCGCGGAAGGTGTCGATGCGAAGCTCCGCCGGGTCGATGGGCACGCGCTCGACCTCCGGCAGCTCCGGCAGCACCGCCACGGTGCAGGCCGAGGTGTGGATGCGCCCCTGCGACTCCGTCACGGGCACGCGCTGCACGCGGTGCACGCCGGATTCGTACTTGAGCCGCGACCAGGCGCCGCGGCCCACGACGCGCGCGATGATCTCCTTGTAGCCGCCGTGCTCGCCCGGGTGGGCCGAGAGCACCTCCACCTTCCAGCCCTTGCGCTCGGCGTAGCGGCCGTACATCCGGAACAGGTCGCCCGCGAACAGCGCCGCCTCGTCACCGCCGGTGCCGGCGCGGACCTCGAGGTAGATGTTGCGCTCGTCGTTGGGGTCGCGCGGCAGCAGCAGGCGCTGGAGCTCGCCCTCGAGGCGCGCGAGCTCGGCCTCGGCGGCGGCGAGCTCCTCCTGCGCGAGGGCGCGCAGCTCCGCGTCGCGCTCCTCGGCGAGCAGGGCGCGCGCCTCGGCCGCGCGCGCCTCGGCCGCGCGGTAGCGCGCCCACGCCTCGGCGACGGGCGCGAGCCGCGCGTGCTCGGTCGCCGTCTCGCGCAGGCGCTCGGGGTCGGAGGCGGTCTCGGGGCGCGCGAGCGCCTCGGCGAGCGCCGCGTGGCGCTCGGCCAGCCGCTCGAGGCGCGCGCGCAGGGCCGGCTTCACGGCGCCTCCCCCCCTTCGTCCGGGAGGCCGAAGAGCTCGCGGGCCGCATCCAGCAGCTCCGTGCGGCCCTCGGCCGCCGCCTGCCGCAGGGCCACCGTCGGGCGGTGCAGCAGCTTGTTGCGCAGGGTGTGGGCGAGCAGCGCGAGCGCCTCCTCCGGCTGCGCGCCGCCGGCGAGGGCGCGGCGCGCGCGCGCCAGGGCCTCGGCCTGGGCGCGCTCGCCGGCCTCGCGCAGCGCGCGGATGGTGCCGACGGCGCCGAGCGAGCGCAGCCAGGCCATGAAGCGCTCGGTCTGCGCCTCGACGATCTCCTCGGCCTCGGCCGCGGCCTCGCGCCGCGAGCGCAGGCCCTCCTGCACCACCTGCTCGATGTCGTCGACGGTGTAGAGGTAGACGTCGTCGAGCTCGCCCACCTCGGGCTCGATGTCGCGCGGCACCGCGAGGTCCACCATGAACATGGGCCGGTGGCGGCGCCGCCGGAGCGCGCGCTCGACCGCGCCCTTGCCCAGGATGGGCAGCGGGCTCGCGGTCGAGGAGATCACGATGTCGGCCTCGGCCAGCCGCTCCGGGATCTCGGGCAGGCCGATGCCCTCGCCGCCGTAGGGGCGGGCGAGCTCGCGCGCGCGCCCCACGCTGCGGTTGGCCACCACCACCCGCGCCACGCCCGCCTCGTGCAGGTGGCGCGCGACGAGCTCCATCGTCTCCCCGGCGCCGATCAGCAGCACCGCACGGCGCTCGAGCTCGCCGAAGATCTGCTGCGCCAGCCGCACCGCGGCGAAGGCCACCGACACCGGGCTCGCGCCGATGCGGGTGTCGGTGCGCACCTGCTTGGCGACGGCGAAGGTGTGCTGGAACAGCCGCCCGAGCACCGGGCCCACGGTGCCGGCGCGCACGGCGGCCTCGTAGGCGTCCTTCACCTGCCCGAGGATCTGCGGCTCGCCGAGCACCATGGAGTCCAGGCCCGAGGCCACGCGCAGCACGTGGCGCACCATCTCGCGGTCGCGGTGGCGGTAGAGATAGGGCGCCACCTCGTGGCCGCCCAGGCGGTGGAAGCGCACGAGCCAGTCGCTCACGGGCTCGGCAGCGCCCGCGTCCAGCCCGCAATAGAGCTCGGTGCGGTTGCAGGTGGAGAGGATCGCCGCCTCCTCCACCCCGGGCAGGCGCACGAGCTCGGCGAGCGCCTCGCCGAGGCGCTCGGGCGGAAAGGCCACCCGCTCGCGCACCGCGACGGGGGCCGTGCGGTGGTTGAGGCCGACGGCGAGGAGGGTCATGGAGGCGGCGGTCACGGAATCCGGCCCGAACGCGCAATCTTGGTGCATATGATGGCCCAAGACAAGGAACGAGAGGCGGGCGTCGGGAGACGGGAGCGACGGTAAGGCCGCGCGCGCAGCGCGCGCCGCCCCTTGCCTCCCGGCCCCCGTCTCCCGTCTCTGCGCCCGGAGGGGCGGCGCGGCCCGCCGGGCGGTCGCCCGAGGCGGACGGGAGAGCCGTGCCGCGCGGGCGCGGTCCTGTATAGTTGGAAGGTGTCCGAGATCGCATCCAGCCGGCGCCGCGGGGCGCCGCAGAGCCCATGAAGCCAGGATCCGATCCCGTCCGTCCGCTCGCGGCCCTCGCGGCCGCCGCGCTCGCCCTCGGCGGCTGCGCCGCCCCGCGCGGGGGCGGCGGCCCGCCGGCCGCCCCGCCCTCCGGGGCCGCGGCCGCGCCGGCGCCCCCGGCCGATCCCGTCATGTACCACGTGCTGGTCGGGGAGATCGCCGGCCAGCGCGACGCCCTCGGCGTGGCGGTGGACCATTACCTGGAGGCCGCGCGGCGCTCGCGCAGCCCGGCCGTGGCGGCGCGCGCGGCGCGCATCGCCATCTACGCGCGCCGCCAGGCGGAGGCCATCGAGGCGGCCGAGCGCTGGGTGGCGCTGGCCCCCGAGGATCTCGACGCGCGCCAGACGCTGGCCATCCTCTACGTGCGCGCGGGCCGCACCGAGGAGGCGCTGGCCCAGCTCCGGCGCGTGCTCGCCGCCGGCGGCGAGCACGCCTTCGACACCGTCGCCGCGGTCCTCGCCCGCGAGAAGGACCGCGCGCGGGCGCTGGCCGTCATGGACCGGCTGCGGCGCGAGGCCGCAGACCGGCCACAGGCGCACCTCGCCTACGCGCGCCTGGCGCTGCACGCGGGCCGGCCGGAGGCGGCCCTCGGCGCCACGGCCGAGGCCCTGCGCCTGCGTCCGGGCTGGACGCAGGCGCTGCTGGTGCGGGCCCGCGCCCTGGTGCTGCTCGACCGCCGCGACGAGGCGCTCGCCGAGCTGGCGCAGGCCGTGCGCGAGCGCCCCAAGGACTGGCGGCTGGGGCTCGCCCACGCGCGCATGCTGGTCGAGGCGCGCCGCTTCGACGAGGCGCGCGCGGCCTTCCGCCGCCTCGACGCGCTGCGCCCGGACCAGCCCGACGTGCTGCACGCGCTCGGGCTGCTCGCCATCGAGGCGCGCGACTGGGAGGCGGCGCGCCGCAACCTCGAGCGCCTCTACGCCCTCGGCAAGCGCACCGACGAGGCGGCCTACTTCCTCGGGGGCATCGCCGAGACCCGCAAGCGCTACGAGGAGGCGCTGCGCTGGTTCGGGCGCGTGCGGCGCGGCGAGTACCGCCTCGATGCGCAGGTGCGCATCGCGCGCGTGCGCGCGCGCATGGGCGACGTCGACGGGGCGCGGGAGCTGCTCAAGGGCCTGCGGCTGCGCAACCCGGCGCTCACCGTGCGGCTGCTCCTCGCCGAGGGCGAGATCCTCTCCGGCGTGGGGCGCCACGCCGAGGCGCTGGCGCTCTACACGCGCGCCCTCGAGCGCATGCCGGACAACGCGGATCTCCTCTACGCGCGCGCGCTCGTTGCCGAGAAGCTCGACCGCCTGGACATGGTCGAGTCCGACCTCCGGCGCATCCTGGCGAAGGATCCGGACAACGTCCACGCCCTCAACGCCCTCGGGTACACGCTCGCCGACCGCACCGACCGCTACCAGGAGGCCCTGGGCTACATCCGGCGGGCGCTCGAGCTGCGGCCGGACAACCCGGCCATCATCGACAGCATGGGCTGGGTGCTGTACCGCCTCGGCGAGCACGAGCGCGCGCTCGAGTACCTGCGCCGCGCCTACGAGCTCTCGCAGGACCCCGAGATCGCCGCCCACCTGGGCGAGGTCCTGTGGGTGATGGGCGACCGGCCCGCGGCGCGCAAGGTGTGGGAGAGCGCCCTGCGCGAGGCGCCCGAGAGCGAGGTGCTCAAGCGCGTGCTCGAGCGCTTCCTGCGGTGAGCGCCCGTCTCGCCCTCGCCGCGCTCGCGGCCGCGGCGGCGCTGGCAGGCTGCGCCGCGCCGCCGCGCGCGCCCGTGCCCCCCGGCGGCGGCTGGGAGGCCTACCGCGCGCAGGCCGCGGCGCTGCGCGCCTGGACGCTCGAGGGGCGCGTGGCCGTGCGCCGCGGCGGGGAGGGCTGGAGCGCGCGGCTGCGCTGGCGCGAGACGCCCGCGGGCTGGACGCTGGAGCTGCGAGGCCCGCTCGGCCGCCGGGCGCTCAGGCTGCGTGCCGACGGCGAGGGGGCGCTGCTCGAGGCCGGCGGGCGGCGCGAGTGGGCGCCGGATGCGGGCACGCTGCTCGAGCGCCACGCGGGCCTGCCGGTGCCGGTGGCGGCGCTCGCCTGGTGGGTGCGGGGCCTGCCGGCCCCGGGCGCGCCGCACGCGCTCTCCCTCGGGCCTGGCGGGCGGCCGGCGCGGCTCGCGCAGCGGGGCTGGACCGTGCGCTACCTCGCCTACACCGAGCCCGCCCCCGGCCTGGCCCTGCCGCGCCGGCTCGAGCTCGAGCGCGACGCGCTGCGGGTGCGGCTCGTGGTCGACCGCTGGCGTCCGGAGGGGACCGCGGAGGCGGGATGAGCACGCGCGGCGGGGGGGCCTGGCCGGCCCCGGCCAAGCTCAACCTCTTCCTCCATGTCGTGGGCCGGCGCGCCGACGGCTACCACCTGCTCCAGACCGCCTTCCAGCTCGTGGACCTCTGCGACCGGCTCTGGATCGAGCCCACCCGCGCGCCCGCCATCCGCCGCCCCGTCGGGCCCGCGGGCGTGCCCGAGGAGTCCGACCTGGCAGTGCGCGCCGCCCGGCTCCTGCAGCGGCGCGCCGGCGTGCGCCGCGGCGCCGAGATCCGCATCGAGAAGCGCATCCCCGCAGGCGGCGGCCTCGGCGGGGCGAGCTCGGATGCGGCCACCGTGCTGGTGGCCCTCGACCGGCTGTGGGGCCTGGACATGGGCCCCGGGGCGCTGGCGGCGCTCGGCGCCGAGCTCGGCGCCGACGTGCCCGTGTTCGTGCGCGGCGAGAGCGCCTGGGGCGAGGGGGTGGGCGAGCGGCTCGTGCCGCTCGGGCTCGGCATGCGCTGGTACGCCATCGTGACGCCGCCCGTAAGTGTCTCGACGGCGGAGGTTTTCGCGGACGCTGCGTTGACACGCGACTGCCCCCCCATCACAATATCCGACTTCCTCGCCGGAGGGGGGCGCAACGTCTGCGAGCCCGTCGTGCGGCGGCGGTGGCCCTTGGTGGGCGAGGCCCTCGACTGGCTCGGCCGGCGCGGCGCGGCGCGCCTGACGGGGACCGGGGCCTCGGTCTTCGCCGCCTATCCCGACGAGGCCGGCGCGCGGGCCGCCCTTGTGGGGCTGCCGCCGCGCTGGCGCGGTTTCGTCGCCCGCGGGCTCGCGCGCTCGCCCCTGCGCCACCGCGCCCGGGGCTGAGCGCGAGCGCCGGGCGCCCGCCGCTGGGGCGTCGCCAAGCGGTAAGGCACCGGGTTTTGGTCCCGGCATTCGCAGGTTCGAATCCTGCCGCCCCAGCCATTGGCACGGACGGCGGGGAGGGGCAGGCATCGTGGTCTTGGGGTCGGACGAGGGCACGCCGGTGCTACGGTCTCGGGCGCCGCTCAGGGGGGATCGCGTGGCCGACAGGCGCATGATGGTGTTCGCGGGCAACGCGAACCCCCAGCTCGCGCAGGACATCGCCAGCTACCTGAACCTCCCGCTCGGCAAGGCCGTGGTCGGCCGCTTCAGCGACGGCGAGGTGATGGTCGAGATCATGGAGCACGTCCGCGGCAAGGACGTGTTCATCGTCCAGCCCACCTGCGCGCCCACCAACGACCATCTCATGGAGCTGCTGGTGATGGTGGACGCCATCCGCCGCTCCTCGGCCGCGCGCATCACCACGGTCATTCCGTACTTCGGCTACTCGCGCCAGGACCGCCGCCCGCGCTCGGCGCGCGTGCCCATCTCGGCCAAGCTGGTCGCCAACATGATCCAGAGCGCGGGCGTGGACCGCGTGCTGACGGTGGACCTGCACGCCGACCAGATCCAGGGCTTCTTCGACATCCCCGTGGACAACGTCTACGCCTCGCCCATCCTGCTCGGCGACATCTGGCGCCAGAAGTACGAGGACCTGATCGTGGTCTCGCCGGACGTGGGCGGCGTGGTGCGCGCGCGCGCGCTCGCCAAGCGCCTCGACGACGCCGAGCTCGCCATCATCGACAAGCGCCGCCCGCGCCCCAACGAGGCCAAGGTCATGCACATCATCGGCGAGGTCGAGGGGCGCACCTGCATCGTCATCGACGACCTCGTCGACACCGCCGGCACCCTGTGCGAGGCCGCCCGCGCCCTCAAGGACCATGGTGCCAGGCGTGTGGTGGCCTACTGCACGCACCCGGTGCTCTCGGGCCCGGCCGTGGCCAACATCGAGAACTCCGTCCTCGACGAGCTGGTGGTCACGGACACCATCCCGCTGCGGCCCGAGGCCAGGGCGTGCAAGCGCATCCGCCAGCTCTCGGTGGCCGAGATGCTCGCCGAGACCATGTACCGAATCCACACCGAGGAGTCCGTGAGCTCGCTGTTCGTGGACTGAGGCTTTCGTGGCCGCCCGCCGCGCCCTGGTCGCGGGGCACGGCGGGCACTGGAAGGCGGCCCCCGGGCCGCCGCGACCTGAAGGAGAGAGCGATGACGACGACCTTCGAGCTGAAGGCCGAGCCGCGCAGCGACGTGGGGAAAGGTGCGAGCCGCCGCCTGCGTCGCGCCGGCAAGGTGCCCGCCATCGTCTACGGCGCGCACCGCGACCCCGAGCCCATCGTGGTGGACGAGCACGAGCTGGCGCGCCAGCTCGAGCACGAGGCCTTCTACTCCCACATCCTCGTGCTGCGCTTCGCCGACGGGCGCGAGGAGCGCGTGGTCCTCAAGGACATCCAGCGCCACCCGTGGAAGCCGCGCGTGCTGCACCTCGACTTCCAGCGCGTGAGCGAGACCGAGACCATCCGCATGCACGTGCCGCTGCACTTCGTCGGCGAGGACGTCGCCCCCGGCGTCAAGCAGGGCGGGCTGCTGACCCACGAGCTCATCGAGGTCGAGGTCGAGTGCCTGCCCAAGGACCTGCCGGAGTACATCGAGGTGGACGTCTCCGGCCTCGGCCTGGGCGATGCGCTGCATCTCTCGGACCTCAAGCTGCCCGAGGGCGTGCGGCTGGTGGAGCTCATGCGCGGGCCCGAGCACGACGTCGCCGTGGTCTCCATCCACGCCCGCCGCGGCGCCGCCGAGGAGGGCGAGGAGGAGGGCGGCGAGGCCGCCGAGGGCGGCGAGGGCGAGGCCGCCTGACGCCCGCGCGCGTGGCCGGCGGCGCGGCGGGCATCGGCCTCGTGGCGGGGCTCGGCAACCCCGGCCCCGGCTACGAGGGCACCCGCCACAACGCGGGCTTCTGGCTGGTGGAGGCGCTCGCGCGGCGCGCCGGCGCCGCGCTGCGCGAGGAGCCGCGCTTCCGCGCGCGGCTCGCGCGCGCCGAGGTCCACGGCCGCGACCTGCGCCTGCTCGAGCCGCTGACCTACATGAACCGCAGCGGCGAGGCGGTGGCCGCCGTGGCGCGCTTCTACCGCTATCCTCCGGAGGCGATCCTCGTCGCCCACGACGACCTCGACCTCCCGCCGGGGGCCGTGCGGCTCAAGCGCGGTGGCGGCCACGGCGGCCACAACGGCCTGCGCGACGTCATCGCCCGCCTCGGCAGCCGTGACTTCTTCCGGCTGCGGCTCGGCATCGGCCATCCGGGGCCGGGCGCCGACGTCGTCGGCTACGTCCTCAGCCGGCCGCCGGCCGCCGAGCGCGCCGCCATCGAGGCGGCCATCGAGGCCGCCCTCGAGGCGCTGCCCGACATCCTCTCGGGCGAGCCGCGGCGCCTCGACCGCGCCATGAGCCGCCTGCACCGCCTGCCCGGCGGCCAGGGCGCCAAGGACTGAAGGAGCACCGGAGATCATGGGATTCCGCTGCGGCATCGTCGGGCTGCCCAACGTGGGCAAGTCCACTCTGTTCAACGCGCTCACGCGCGCCGGCATCCAGGCCGAGAACTACCCCTTCTGCACCATCGATCCCAACGTGGGCGTGGTGCCCGTGCCCGACCCGCGCCTCGAGCGCATCGCCGGGATCGTGCGGCCCGAGAAGGTGGTGCCGGCGGTGATGGAGTTCGTCGACATCGCGGGCCTCGTCGAGGGCGCCTCGAAGGGCGAGGGGCTCGGCAACCGCTTCCTCGCCCACATCCGCGAGGTCGACGCCGTCGCCCACGTGGTGCGCTGCTTCGAGGACCCGAACGTGGTGCACGTCGCCGGCCGCGTCGATCCCGCGCGCGACATCGAGGTCATCGCCACCGAGCTCGCGCTCGCCGACCTCGAGACCGTCGAGCGCGCCATCGCCCGCGTCGAGAAGCAGGCGCGCTCCGGCGACAAGGAGGCGAAGGCGCGACTCGCCGTCTACGAGCGCCTGCGCGCGTCCCTCGACGCCGGCCGCCCCGCGCGCACGGTCGAGCTCTCGGAGGGCGAGCGTCCCGTCGCCCGCGAGCTGCATCTGCTCACCGCCAAGCCCGTGCTCTACGTGGCCAACGTCGCCGAGGACGGCTTCGAGGGCAACCCGCACCTCGAGACCGTGCGCCGCATCGCAGCCGACGAGGGCGCCGAGGTGGTGCCCGTGTGCGCCGCCGTCGAGGCCGGGCTCGCCGACCTCACGGACGCCGAGCGCGCCGAGCTCCTGCGCGAGCTCGGCCTCGAGGAGCCGGGGCTGCATCGCCTGATCCGCGCCGGCTACCGGCTGCTGGGCCTCAGGACCTTCTTCACCGCAGGCCCCAAGGAGGTGCGCGCCTGGACCATCCGTGCCGGCGCCACCGCCCCCGAGGCCGCCGGGCGCATCCACACCGATTTCCAGCGCGGCTTCATCCGCGCCGAGGTGGTGAGCTACGAGGACTTCGTCGCCTGCGGCGGCGAGCAGGGCGCGCGCGAGCAGGGCAGGCTCCGTCTCGAGGGCAAGGACTACGTCGTCCAGGACGGCGACGTCATCCATTTCCGCTTCAATGTGTGAGCGGGAGACGGGAGACGGGAGACGGGTGACGGGTAACGGGTAACGGGGGACAGGTGACAGGTGACGGGAAGATCGAAAGGCTGCGCCCGAAGGGCGCACCACCCCTCGCCTCCCGATCCCCGTCTCCCGCCATTCTCGGCTGGCAGTTGACGGGAGACGGGAGGCGGGTTACGGGAGACGGGTCACAGTGCACAGGCTGCTGTGAACCGCAACCTGCGAGCTGCCCCCCGCTTGTGGAAGCTGGTTGCCGGTCTCGCTGCAAGCTGCAAGCTGTAACCTGGCTCTGTGGGAGCGGCATCTTGCCGCGACCCATGGCCCGAGAAGGCTGAGGGATCGCGCCTGGAAGGCGCTTCTCTAAAGCGGCCCCGGCAGTCAACCTCCTGTCAGAACTTCGCTTCTCTCCCACAGGCTGGACTGAAGTGCACGGGAGACGGGCGACAGGAGACCGGTTGGCGCCCATCTCGCGCCGCGGGCGCCGCGGGCGGTCGCGGCGGCGGCGCCTTGCCGGGGCCGCGGGGCTGCCGTATCCTTCGGCACCCACCCCACCGCGGCTAGGTAGCTCAGCTGGTCAGAGCACGGCACTCATAATGCCGGGGTCGTGGGTTCGACTCCCACCCTAGCCACCACCAAAATACTATCAAGAACAAGGGGTTGCGCTGAAGCGCAGCCCCTTTTTGATGCCAACGACCCCGTGCCGGGGTCGTTCTCAGAAATCAACGGGTTGTAACAGAAGCGCACGCTGCGCTACGCTCGGAGTGTCCACGTAGTGTCCACGGAGCGGGGCCGATGGCGACGATCGAAAGGCTGCCGAGCGGACGCTGGCGGGCGAAGGTCCGCCGCCGCGGCTACCGGCATCTGTCGCGGAGCTTCTCGACCCGCGCCCGAGCCGAGCGCTGGGCCCGGGAGGTGGAACGGGCCCTGGAGGACGGCGAGACGGTAGCCCTGTCGGCGCTCCGGGAGCTGCCGACACTGGCCGAAGCCCTGGACCGCTACGAGCGCGAGGTCACGCCCACGAAGAAAAGCGCTCGGGACGAGCGCTACAA
>WFOW01000004.1 GCA_015487895.1 Gammaproteobacteria bacterium
GCGCTCCTCGCCGTCGGGCTCGATGACGACGCACGGCGCGCTCAGGCCCGAGGGATGCGGCACCGGGTGCGGCTCCACCGCCACCACGGTGCCCGAGGTGGGGGCATGGACCGGGGCGCTGACGTAGCCCACGGCGCGCGCGAGCGGCTCGCCCTTGAGCACGCGCCGGCCCGGCTCCACCACGGGCTCGGCGGCGGCGCCGATGTGCTGCTGCAGCGGCACCAGCAGCCGTTCCGGCAGGGGCACCGCCGCCAGCGGCGCGCGCGTCGATGGCGCCTTGCGCCCTTCCAGCACGAGCCCGCCGTGGAAGGGATGGATGCGCGTGCTCATGTGCGCGCCTCCGCCGCGCCGGGATAGGGCCAGCGCCAGGTGTCGAGGTCCACGGGCACGGGCTCCATGCGGATGCAGTCCACGGGGCAGACCGGCACGCACAGCTCGCAGCCGGTGCACTCCCCGGCGATCACGGTGTGCATCTGCTTGGCGGCGCCCACGATGGCGTCCACGGGGCAGGCCTGGATGCACTTGGTGCAGCCGATGCACAGCCGCTCGTCGATCACGGCCACCGCGGGCGCCTTCTCCCCGCCGAGCTCGGGGTCGAGGGGCTTGGGCTCACGGCCGAGGAGGTCGGCCAGCGCGCGGATGGTGCGCTCGCCGCCGGGGGCGCAGCGGTTGATGTCGGCCTCCCCGCGGGCGATGGCCTCGGCGTAGGGCCGGCATCCCGGGTAGCCGCACTGGCCGCACTGGGTCTGTGGCAGCAGGGACTCGATCTGGTCGACCACGGGGTCGCCCTCGACGCGGAAGCGCACCGCGGCGTAGCCGAGCAGGGCGCCGGAGACCGCGGCGATGGCGGCGAGGACGGCGATCGCCGGGATCATCCGCGCACCATGCCGGAGAAGCCCATGAAGGCGAGCGACATGAGCCCCGCCGTCACCAGCGCGATGGCCGCCCCCTGGAAGGGCTGCGGCACGTCGGCCGCCGCGAGCCGCTCGCGCACGGCGGCGAACAGCGCCAGCACCAGCGAGAAGCCGACGGCGGCGCCGAAGCCGTACAGGGCGGACCCGAGCAGGCCGTGGTCGGTCTGGGCGTTGAGGAGCGCCACGCCGAGCACGGCGCAGTTGGTGGTGATCAGCGGCAGGAAGATGCCGAGGACGTTGTAGAGCAGGGGGCTGGTCTTGTGCACCACCATCTCCGTGAGCTGCACCACCACCGCGATGACGAGGATGAAGGCGATGGTGCGGAGATACCCGAGCCCCAGCGGCTCGAGCACGTAGGTGCTGACCAGGTAGCTGCACACCGCAGAGAGCGTCAGCACGAAGGTGGTGGCCAGGCCCATGCCGGTGGCGGTCTCGACCTTGCGGCTCACCCCCATGAAGGGGCACAGGCCGAGAAACTTGACCAGCACGAAGTTGTTGACCAGGACCGTGCTGACGAGGATGAGCAGGTAGTCGCCCATGGGCCCTTCCGCGCGGCGGGCCGGCGCCCGCCCCGGCGTCCGTCTACCTGACGCGCATGCCGGGCTCGGCGCCCTCGTCGGGCGCGATCAGCCACAGCTCGCGGCCGCCCGGCCCGGCCGCGAGCACCATGCCCTCCGAGACGCCGAAGCGCATCTTGCGGGGCCTGAGGTTGGCCACCACCACCGTGAGCCGCCCGACCAGCGCCTCGGGCTCGTAGGCCTGGCGGATGCCGGCGAGCACCGTGCGCCGCGGCCCGCCCAGGTCCAGGGTCAGGCGCAGCAGCCGGTCGGCCCCCTCCACGGCCTCGGCGGCGACGATGCGCGCCACCCGGAGATCGACCTTCTGGAAGTCCTCGATGGTGATCTCGGGCGCGAGCGGCTCGCCGCCGGGCGCCACCGGCTGCGGCGCCGCCTCGCGCTCGAGATCGGCACGGGCGTCGGCGAGCATGGCGTCCACCGCCTTGCGCTCGATACGCGTCAGCAGCGGGCGGTACGGGGACACAGTATGGTCGAGCAGCGGCTCGCCGATGTTGACCCAGGTCAACGGCGGGCAGCGCAGGAAGGCCTCGGCGTCGGCCGCCACGCGCGGCAGCACCGGCTTGAGGTAGCCCATCAGGATGCGGAACAGGTCGAGGCCCATGGTGCACACCGCCTGCACCTCGGCCTCGCGCCCCGCCTCGCGCGCGAGGAACCAGGGCTTGCGCTCGTCGATGTAGCGGTTGGCCTCGTCGGCGAGCGCCATGATCTCGCGCACCGCGCGCGCGTACTCGCGCCGCTCGTAGGCCTCGGCGATGGAGGCGCCGGCGGCGAGGAAGCGCTCGTGCAGGGCGGGGCGCTCGAGCGCGCCCGCGAGACGCCCCCCGAAGCGCTTGGCGATGAAGCCGGCGCAGCGGCTGGCGATGTTGACCACCTTGCCGACGAGGTCGCTGTTGACGCGCTGCACGAAGTCGTCGAGGTTGAGGTCGATGTCCTCCACGCCGGGGCCGAGCTTGGCGGCGAAGTAGTAGCGCAGCCACTCGGGGTCGAGGTGATCCAGGTAGGTGCGCGCGCGGATGAAGGTGCCGCGCGACTTCGACATCTTCTGCCCGTCGACGGTGAGGAAGCCGTGGGCCCACACGGCGCTCGGCGTGCGGAAGCCCGCCCCGTGCAGCATGGCGGGCCAGAACAGGGCGTGGAAGTAGATGATGTCCTTGCCGATGAAGTGGTAGAGCTCGGTCTCGCTGTCGGGGCCCCACCACTCGTCGAAGTCGAGGCCGGTGCGCGCGCACAGGTTCTTGAAGCTCGCCATGTAGCCCACGGGCGCGTCCATCCACACATAGAAGTACTTGCCCGGGGCGTTCGGGATCTCGAAGCCGAAGTAGGGCGCGTCGCGCGAGATGTCCCATTCCTTGAGGCCGGCGGCGAACCACTCGTCGAGCTTGTTCGCGACCTCCGGCTGCAGGTGGCCGGCGCGCGTCCACTCGCGCAGCATGGGCCCGAAGTCGGCCAGGCGGAAGAAGTAGTGCAGCGACTCGCGCTCGACGGGCTTCGCCCCGGAGATGGCCGAGCGCGGGTTGCGCAGCTCCTCCGGCGTGTAGGTGGCCCCGCACGCCTCGCAGGCGTCGCCGTACTGGTCGGGGGCGCCGCAGCGCGGGCACTCGCCGCGGATGTAGCGGTCCGGCAGGAAGATCTCGCGCTCCGGGTCCCAGGCCTGGCGGATGACGCGCGTGGTGATGTGGCCGCCGGCCTTGAGGCGCTCGTAGATGAGCGTGGCGAGCTCGCGGTTCTCGGGCGAGTGCGTGCTGTGGTAGTTGTCGAAGCCGATGCGGAAGTCGGCGAAATCGGCGCGGTGCTCGCGCCCGACGCGCTCGATCAGCTCCTCGGGCGTGATGCCCTCCTGCTCGGCGCGCAGCATGATGGGCGTGCCGTGGGCGTCGTCGGCGCACACGTAGTAGCACTCGTGGCCGCGCATGCGCTGGAAGCGCGCCCAGATGTCGGTCTGCACGTACTCGACCAGGTGGCCGATGTGTATGGGCCCGTTGGCGTAGGGTAGGGCGCTGGTGACGAGGATCCTGCGGGTTGCTGTCATCGTTCCGGGCTTCGTGGGTGGCCGCGCGGAGAAGGTGGCGGCCCATGCCCCCATCAGGGGCGTGGCTTTGCGGCGCGCGGATTACCCGCGACGCCAACGGGGCCAACAGGTTAGCAGGAGCCCCGGTGGGTCGCCAGCGCGCGCCGCGTGCGGGCTCGGATCGTGTAAAATGCGCGGTCCCCGAGATCCGAGCGACGAATCGCGACAGGCCCCGGCGGACGGGGCCGGGAGAGGTGCGAGCATGGCCGAGATTTCCCAGCTTCAGGTGGAGACGGCGATCAAGGAGTACGTGGACCCCTATCTCGAGAAGGACCTCGTCTCCGCGAAGGCGGTGCGCGACATCCGCATCGACGGCGGCCGCGTCGCGGTGGACGTGCAGCTCGGCTTCCCCGCCAAGGGCCACGCCGACAAGCTCGCCGAGGCGCTGCGCGAGCGCATCGCGCGCATCGAGGGCGTCGAGGAGGTCGACGTCAACGTCTCCTGGAAGATCGCCTCGCACGCGGTGCAGCGCAACCTGAAGCCGCTCAAGAACGTCAGGAACATCATCGCCGTCGCCTCCGGCAAGGGCGGCGTCGGCAAGTCCACGGTGGCGGTCAACCTGGCGCTCGCGCTGTCCGCGGAGGGGGCCAACGTCGGCATCCTCGACGCCGACATCTACGGGCCCAGCCAGCCGCGCATGCTCGGCATCCGGGGCAAGCCCGAGTCCAAGGACGGCCGCAGCCTCGAGCCCATGGTGAGCTACCACCTGCAGGCCATGTCCATCGGCTTTCTCATCGACGAGGAGACGCCGATGATCTGGCGCGGCCCCATGGTCACGCAGGCCCTGCAGCAGCTCCTCAACGACACCAACTGGAAGGACCTCGACTACCTGGTGATCGACCTGCCGCCGGGCACCGGCGACACCCAGCTCACCCTCGCCCAGCAGGTGCCGGTGAGCGGCGCCATCAT
>WFOW01000005.1 GCA_015487895.1 Gammaproteobacteria bacterium
CTCGAACTGGCCCGTGTTGGCGGCGTTGATGCGGAAGTAGGTGCTGAGCTCCATCGGGCAGCGCACGCCCGGCGGGACGTAGACGAAGGAGCCGTCCGAGAACACCGCGGAGTTGAGGGCGGCGAAGAAGTTGTCGGTGTAGGGCACGACCGAGCCCAGGTACCTCTCCACCAGCTCCGGGTGCTCGCGCACCGCCTCGGAGAAGGAGCAGAAGATCACCCCGTGCTCGGCCAGCTTCTCCTTGAAGGTCGTCGCCACCGAGACCGAGTCGAAGACGGCGTCCACGGCCACCCCGGCGAGCCGCTCCTGCTCGCGCAGCGGGATGCCGAGCTTCTCGTAGGTCTCGAGCAGCTTGGGGTCGACCTCGTCCAGGCTCTTGGGGCGCTCCTTCTGCTTCGGCGCCGCGTAGTAGCGGATCGCCTGATAGTCGATGGGCTCGTAGCGTACGTGCGCCCAGCGCGGCTCGCGCATGGTCAGCCAGTGGCGGTAGGCCTTCAGGCGCCACTCGAGGAGGAACTCCGGCTCCTCCTTCTTCGCGGAGATGAGGCGGATGATGTCCTCGTTGAGGCCGGGGGGGACGGTCTCCTCCTCGACCTCGGTGACGAAGCCCGCCTCGTAGCGCCGCTTGAGCAGGGCGTCGATGTTGTGCTGGCTGCGTGAGGACATCTCTCCCTCCGTCCGCGCCGGCCGCGGGACGCTTGCCTGTCGCCTGGACGGGCGGCCGGCGGCCGCCGGCCTAAAACCGAGTCGTCAAGTCGGTTATTAGGCTACGGTACCTGAGCAAAACAGTCAAATTCTCCGCGACGGGCTGCTGTCCGCGACGGGCATCCCCCTGACCCGAGCCTCGAAGAATACCCCACGTGCGGGTCAATTTTAACAACTCCTGATATACGGCCGCCCTTCCCCAGGCACCGCGAGGTGCACGCCTTCACGCCGCCCCTTGCCCAACCGCCACCCCAGGCCATGCGGACGGCACCATGGGGGCGGCGAGCGCCTTGCCGTCCGGAACGCCCCGCGGGACGGCTCACGGCGGGCGCGGCACGAGGGCGGGCGGCGGCGCGCCGCGCTCGTGCCAGGCCCATGCGGCGTAGCCGAGCGCGAGGTCGTCGGGCGCCGTCCCGGCGCCCACCGTCAGGCCCGCGAGCGCCCATGCGAAGGCGCCCGCGGGGCAGCGCGGCCACCCCGCAGCCGGGACGCACACCCAGGCCGTGAGCGCCGCGAGCCGCGGATCCGGCGGCGGCCGTGCCATCAGCGCCTCCAGGCGCGCCGCGAGACGCCGGGCGAGCGCCTCCGCCCGCGCCGGCCAGCGTCCCGCGGGATCCGCGCGGCCGAGCGCGCGCGCCGCGGCCGCCGCCCACAGGAGGTCCTCCGGGAGGTCCCGGGGCACCCGCGCGGGCACCGGCGCCCCGGCCAGGGGGCGCGGGCCCGCCACGGCCAGATGGCGCAGTCCCCCGCCGGGCGCATGGAGCCTCCCGAGCACGAAGCCGAGCGCCTCCCGCGCGAGCTCCAGCGCCCGCGGCTCGCCGAGCGCACCGGCGGCGATGGCGAGCGCCCAGGCCGCCTGCGCATTGGCGTCGGCGCGCTTGAGGGGGTCCACGGGCGGGGGCGCGGCCCGCAGGCGCTCGCGCGGCGGCAGCCCGTAGTAGCGCGCATCCGCGACCTGCGACTGGAAGAAGCCCCCGCCGCGCCCGTCGCGCGCCACCAGCGCGATCCACCAGATTCCCGAGCGCGCCGCGCGCCGCAGGGCCGCGTCGTCCAGCCGCCGCCCCATGACGGCCGCCCAGGCCGCCATCCATGCGTTGGCCTCGAGCAGCTTGGCCGTCTCGCGGTGCGGCTCGGCCCGGTGCGGATCGAGGAAATAGAAGAACCCGCCATCGACGCGGTCCAGCAGCACCGAGACCTCGCGGCGCACGGCGCGCGCGGCGCGTGCGCGCCAGGCGGGCTCGTCGGCGAGTGCGAGCCAAGTGAGCGGAGAAGGGCGCTTGAGCCCCGCCCCGCTCTCGAAGCGCCCCGCGAGCGTGCCCGTCTCCGGGTCGTAGAGCGTCTCGACGTGGTCCAGGAAGGCGCGCCGGAAGGGCCCGAAGCCCGCGTGGGCGCGGGCCGGCGCCGCCTCGCGCGCGGGGACGCCCGCGGCGCGCGCCGCCAGCCGCGACTCGACCCACGAGAGGAGATCCTCAGGGGAGAGGACGCCCGTGAAGGCGCCCAGCGGCCGCCCCTCGCCGTCCACCAGCACGGTGTAGGGCAGCCCCCGGCCCCCGAGCCGCCGGAACAGGTCGGGCCGCGCGTCGTAGTCGACCAGCACCGGGAC
>WFOW01000006.1 GCA_015487895.1 Gammaproteobacteria bacterium
GGCCAGCAGCAGGTGGTCATCAAGAGCCTCGAGAGCAACTTCCGGCGGGTGGAGGGCATCTCGGGGGCGACCATCCTGGGCGACGGCACCGTCGCCCTGATCCTCGACGTGGGCGGTCTCGTGGGGCTGGCGCGCGCGCGCGGGCGCGCGCGGCCGAGCGCGGCGGCGGCCTGAACGGGATGGAGGAGGCAGGCATGAGCACGGCACAGATGCTGGAGAGCGACATCGCCCTGGGTGTGGCGGTCGACGCCGACCAGTACCTCACCTTCCTGCTGGAGGGCGAGGAGTACGGGGTCGACATCCTGCGGGTGCAGGAGATCCGCGGCTGGGAGCGCACCACGCCCATCCCGAACACGCCCGACTACGTGCAGGGCGTGATCAACCTGCGCGGCACCATCGTGCCCATCATCGACCTGCGCCGGCGCTTCGGCCTGCCGCCGCGCGAGCCCGGCCCGACCACGGTGGTGGTGGTGCTGCGCGTCGAGTCGGAGGGGCGCGAGCGCACCATGGGCATCGTCGTCGACGCCGTCTCGGACGTCTACAACCTTCCGGAGGAGGAGGTCGCGCCGCCGCCCGATCTCGGCAGCGCCATCAGCGTCGACTTCGTGCGCGGCCTGGCGACGGTGGAGGGGAAGATGGTGATCGTGCTCGACATCGACCGCCTGCTGAACGCGGACGCCCTGGCGCTGGCGTCCGGGGAGCCGGAGGCGTCGTGACGGCGGCGCCCCGCCGACGCCGTGCCGCGCGCCTGCTGGCGCTGCTGGCGATCTTCGAGGGGCTGCTGGCCGAGCTCGCACGGGCCGGCTGAGCGCGACAACGCGAGGGGACGGGAGGAAAGGCCATGGCGAGGACACGGAGCACGGCCACGCGCGCGGGTGCGGCGAAGGCCAGGCGCACGGCGGCACGGCCGGAGCTCGAGGTGATCGACCGCCGCGCGGGCGGCGACCGCCGCCGCAGGGCGCGGCGCGAGAGCGACCGCATCGAGCTGATCGAGAGCAGCTTCCAGGCGCTCGCGCCCCAGGGCGAGGCGATCGTGGCGCGCTTCTACGAGCGCCTCTTCGAGCGCCACCCCGAGGTGCGCCCGCTGTTCGGGGGCACCGACATGCGCGCCCAGCAGCGCAAGCTGCTCGCCGCCCTGCGGCTGGTGGTGGAGAGCCTGCGCCGCCCCGAGGAGCTCGCGCGCGTGCTGCGCGAGCTCGGCCGCCGCCACCGGGGCTACGGCGTGCGGCCCGAGCACTATCCGCTGGTGGCCGAGACCCTGCTCGAGGTGCTGGCGGAGTTCGCGGGGCCGGCGTGGACGGAGCCGGTGGCGGACGCCTGGCGGGCGGCGCTCGGGCGGATCGCCGAGACCATGATCGAGGCATGCGAGGAAGAGGAGGACGGGACGATGGCCGCAAGCGCAGAGACGGCGCTGGCCGGCGGCGCCGAGGTCGGCGTCGTCGACCGCCTGGACGTGCTCAAGGACATCCTGGAGCACGCCCCCATCAACATCATGATCGCCGACGCCGACGAGCGCGTCGTGTTCGTCAACCGGCGCGCGCGCGAGGTGCTCGAGACCCTCGAGGACGAGCTCGCCAAGTATCTGCCGGGCTTCCGCGCCGACGAGGTCGTCGGCGGCAGCATCCACCGCTACCACCGCGACCCCGACGCGGTGCGCCGCATCCTGCAGGGGCTGCGCCCGGGCGAGCCGCGGCGCGGCGAGATCACGCCCGGCCCCTTCGTCTTCGAGCACGAGACGCGCGTGCTGGTCGACCGCGCGGGCAACCGCATCGGCTACGTGGTGCAGTGGCACGACGTCACCGAGAAGCGCCAGAAGGAGGAGCAGGCCCAGCGCTTGCAGCGCGCGGTCGACGGCGCCCAGACGGCGATGATGACCATCGACCGCGACCTGGTCATCACCTACGTCAACGAGGAGACCAGGCGCCTGATGCGGCGCCACGCCGAGGTGCTGCGCCGGCTCTACCCGGGCTTCGATCCCGAGAACCTGGTCGGCCAGTGCATCGACCAGTTCCACAAGAACCCGGCGCACCAGCGGCGCCTGCTGGCCGACCCCTCGAACCTGCCCTACGAGACCGACATCGAGGTGGGGCCGCTCACCTTCCATATCCGCGTGAGCGCCATCCACGACCTCAAGGGCAACTACGTCGGCAACACGCTGGAGTGGGCGGACGTCACCGAGCTGCGCCGCCGCGAGGTCGAGGTCGCGCGCCTGCAGTCGGCCGTGGACGGCGCCGAGACCGCGCTCATGCTGTGCGACGAGGGGGGCGTCATCACCTACACCAACCCCGCGGTGGTCGAGCTCCTCGAGCGCCGGCGCGAGCAGCTCCAGCGCGTGTGGCCGGGCTTCGACCCGCGCAAGCTGGTCGGGCGCAACATCGACGAGTTCCACAAGAACCCGGCGCACCAGCGCTCGATCCTGCGCGACCCCTCGCGGCTGCCCTACCGCGGGCACATCAAGCTGCTCGACCTCGAGTTCGAGGTCAATGCCACCGCCGTGCTCGACAAGAACGGTCGCTACATGGGCAACATGGTCGAGTGGAAGGACGTCACGGAGCAGAAGGACGCCGAGCGCCAGATCGAGGCGCTGATCGCGGCCGCCGCGCGCGGCGAGCTCGACCGGCGCCTCGAGGCGGAACGCTACGAAGGCTTCATGCGCACCCTCGCGGAAGGCGTCAATGGCCTGCTCGACGCCGTGGTCGAGCCGCTCAAGGCGGCGATCGGCGCGGCCAAGGCGCTCGCCGACGGCGATCTCACCGCCGGGATGAAGGGCGAGTACCAGGGCGCCTACGGCGAGCTCGCCGAGGCCATCAACGGCTCGCTCGCCAACATGCTGCGCATGGTCGGCCGCATCCGCGAGGCCGCCGGGAGCATCGCGGCGGCGGCGGCCGAGATCGCGCAGGGCAACGCCGACCTCAGCCAGCGCACCGAGGAGCAGGCCTCGAGCCTGGAGGAGACCGCCTCCAGCATGGAGCAGATGACCTCGACCGTGAAGCAGAACGCCGACAACGCCCGCCAGGCCAACCAGCTCGCCGCCGGCGCGCGCGAGCAGGCCGAGAAGGGCGGCGAGGTCGTGGGCGCGGCGGTCTCCGCCATGGGCGAGATCAACCAGGCGAGCAAGAAGATCGCCGACATCATCGGCGTGATCGACGAGATCGCCTTCCAGACCAACCTGCTGGCGCTCAACGCCGCGGTGGAGGCCGCGCGCGCCGGCGAGCAGGGCCGCGGCTTCGCGGTGGTGGCGGCAGAGGTGCGCAACCTCGCCCAGCGCAGCGCCGCCGCGGCCAAGGAGATCAAGGGCCTGATCAAGGACAGCGTCGAGAAGGTCGAGGAGGGCACGCGCCTGGTGGACGCCTCCGGCAGGACGCTGGAGGAGATCGTCGCCGCGGTGAAGAAGGTCTCGGACATCGTCGCCGAGATCGCCGCCGCGAGCCAGGAGCAGTCGGTGGGCATCGAGCAGGTCAACAAGGCCATCATGCAGCTCGACGAGGCCACGCAGCAGAACGCCGCCCTCGTCGAGGAGACGGCCGCGGCGAGCCAGTCCATGGACGAGCAGGCGCGCCAGCTCGGCGAGCTCA
>WFOW01000007.1 GCA_015487895.1 Gammaproteobacteria bacterium
ACCCGGACATCGCCGCGCGCATGGACCGGGTGCTGCGGCTGGTGGACGGGCGGCTGCGGCCCGCCTGAGCCCGCTCAGCCCCGCGTGCGCCCGCGCGCGAGGCGCCGGCGGTGGCGCCTCACCACCCACCAGCGCCACAGGCCGCGCGCCGCGGCGTAGCCGCCGGCCGCGCTCGCCGTGCCCATCACCAGGCAGCCGAGCAGGAAGGGCTGCCACATCTGGCCCAGCTCGCCGCGCACCCAGCGCCACGAGAGCTCGAAGTCGAAGTGCTCGACCTCGGTGCCGAGCAGCAGCGCGCCCACCTTGTAGGCGAGGTAGAACAGCGGCGGCATGGTCACCGGGTTGGTGATCCACACCGTGACGACCGCGATCGGCAGGTTGACGCGCAGGGCGATGGCGGCCGCGGCCGCCAGCACCATCTGGAAGGGCACGGGCACCCAGGCCATGAACAGGCCGGCCGCGAGGCCGCCCGCCACGGAGCGGCGGTTGAGATGCCAGAGGTTCGGGTCGTGGAGGCGGTGGCCGAAGCGCGCCAGGCGCGGGTGGTCGCGGAAGGTCGTGTGATCCGGCAGGTGCTTTCGCAGGAAGCGCTTGGGCATAATGGGGCTCCGGCGCGCAAGGCGCGCCCCATTATCCACGGTTCGGGCCGCCAGGGAGAGGGCCGTCCATGCTGGCCGCAGGGAGCGTGGCCTTTCTCGCGGGGATCCTGCTGCTGCACCGGCTGCCGGCGCTGCCGCCGCCGGGCGCGCTCGCCGGTGCCGCGGGGCTCGCCGTGGTGGCCGCGGCCGGCGCCGCGGCCCTCGTCCTGCGCCGCCGCCGCGTCCCTGCCGCGGCGCTCGCCCTTCCGGCCGTGGCCGCGGCCGGCTTCGCCTGGGGCCTCGCCGACGCCCTTGCGGGCCGGGCGCGCGCCCTCGATCCGGCGCTCGAGGGCCGCGACCTCGTGGTGGAGGGCACGGTCGCGGGGCTTCCGGAGCCGCGCCCTGCGGGCGTGCGCTTCCGATTTCGGCCCGCCCGCCTCGTGGACGCCCGCACCGGCGCGGTCGTCGAGCCGCCGGGGGATCTCAGGCTCGTGTGGTTCGGGCGGCCGCCGCGGCTCGTTCCGGGCGAGCGCTGGCGCCTGCGGGTGCGGCTGCGGCGCCCGGCCGGCTTCTTCAACCCGGGCGGCTTCCGGTACGAGGACTGGCTGCACCGCCACCGCTACGCGGCCACGGGCTACGTGCGCGGCGGCGGGCACCGGCTCGCGCCGGCCCGCGGCCATCGCGCCGACCGGCTGCGCATGCGCCTGCGCGAGCGCCTGCAGGGTGCGCTCGCGCGCCAAGGCACGCCGCTCGCCGGCCCGCTGACGGCGCTCGCCCTGGGCGACCGCGGCGCCATGACGCCCGAGCAGTGGGCGGTGCTGCGCGCGACCGGCACGGGCCACCTGATGGCGATCTCGGGGCTGCACGTGGGGCTGGTCGCCGGCATGGCGCTCGCCGCCTGCGCGGGGCTGTGGCGGCGCGTGCCGTGGCTGGCGCGCCGCTGCCCGGCACGGCTTCCGGCGAGCCTCGCGGCGCTCGCGGCGGGGGCGGGCTACGCCGCCCTCGCCGGCTTCTCGGTGCCGACGCGGCGTGCCCTGGTCATGCTCGCCGCGGGGCTTGCGGTGCTGGCGACGGGGCGGGGACGCTCCGCGGCCCACGCCCTCGGCCTCGCGCTTCTCGCGGTGCTGCTCCTCGATCCGCGGGCGGTGCTCGACCCGGGCCTGTGGCTGTCCTTCGGCGCGGTGGCCTTGATCCTGCTCGCGGCGGCGCCGCGGCCCGCGCCGCCGCGGGCGGTGGCGCTGGTCCGCGCGCAGTGGGCGCTGGGGCTGGGGCTGGCGCCGCTCACGCTGGCGGGCTTCCAGCAGGCCTCGCTCGCCGGCCTTGCGGTGAATCTCGTCGCGATCCCCTGGACCGGGCTCGCCGTGGTGCCGCCGCTGCTGGCGGGCACGCTCGCCCTGGGGCTCGGCCTGCCGGGCGGGGCGGCGCTCGCGGGCCTGGCCGCGGCGGCGCTGGAGGCGCTGTGGCGGCTGCTCGAGTGGGCGGCGGCATTGCCCGGGGCGCAGTGGCTGGCGCCCGCGCCGCCCGCGTGGGCGGTGGCCCTGGCCGTTGCGGGCGCTGTGCTGGCGCTGCTGCCGCGTCGAGCTGCCCCACGCGGCCACCGGTGTCGTAGAGCAGCGCGTGCGCATGGGTGCGCACCACCGCCGCCAGCCCCTGGCCCACGTC
>WFOW01000008.1 GCA_015487895.1 Gammaproteobacteria bacterium
ATCGAGGCCGGCCGGCTGCGCGAGGCCGACGCCCTGCTGGCGCGCCTTCGGGCCGTGCGGCCGGAGGATCCGGCGCTCCCTGCCCTGGAGCGGGCGCGGGCGGCCGCCGCCGCGCGCCTGCGGGCACGGGCGGCCGCCGCGGTCCGGGCGGCGGAGACGCGCGGGCGCTGGCGCGAGGCGCTCGCCGCCCTCGAGACGGCCGAGCGCGAGCTCCCGGGCGACCCGCGCCTGAAGGCGCTGCGCGCGCGCCTGGAGAAGGCCCGGCGCGCGGCGCTCGCCGTCCTCGACTGCCGCCTGCGCGAGCAGGAGGCGGCGGCCCTCGCCGCGCGTCTTCCCCTGCTCGAGCGCCGCGCGGCGCTCCTCGCCGACGAGCTCGAGGCGCAGGCCGCCCCGGCAGAGGCGCGCCGCCGTCTCGGGGCCCTGCGCGGCCCGCTGCTCGCCTGCGCGCGCGCGGCCCTGGCGCGCGGCGAGGACGAGGCCGCCGCCCGCCTCCTCGCCCTCGCCCGCGCCGCCGGGGCCGCGGGCCCGGAGACCGAGCGGCTCGCCGCGCGCCTTCGCGCCCGCCGGCAGGCCGCGGCGCGCGCGCGGGCCGCCCGGCGCGAGGCCGAGCGCGCCGCGCGCCGCGAGGCGGCCGCCGCGCGCGCCGTGGAGCGGGCCCGCACCGCCCTCGCCGCAGGCCGCCTCGCCGAGGCCCTCGAGGCCGCCCGCGAGGCCCGCCGCCTGGCCCCGGACGACCGCGAGGTGCGCGCGCTGGCCGGCGAGGTGGAGGCGGCGGCGCGGCGGCGGGCGGACGCGCTCAAGCGCGAGGGGCAGCGGCTCTACGCCGCCGGGCGCGTGGAGGCCGCGCTCGCGCGCTGGCGCGAGGCGCACCGGCTCGCGCCGGACGACACGGAACTCGCGCGCTGGGTGGAACGGGCCGAGCGCGTGCTGGCGCGCCTGCGGCGCCTGCGCCCGGCGCCGCAGGCCGCGCCCTGAGGGCTCAGGGCGCGGCGGCCTCCAGCGCCTCGACGCCGCGCCAGCCGCGCGGCAGGAGTGTGCCCCGCCGGCCGCGCTCGCCGCGGTAGGCCTCCAGGTCCTTCGCCTTCAGCGTCATGCGGCGCCTGCCGGCGCGCACCACCAGGGCGCCGCCCGCCGGCACCGCCGCCACCGCCACCATCTCGAGCTCGCCCGCGGCGAGCTTCTTCGACGGGATCCCCTGCAGGCGCGTGCCGCGCCCGCGCGCGAGCCGCGGCAGCTCCGCGGCGGGCACGACCAGCAGCCGCCCGTCGCTCGCGGCCGCCGCGACCAGCGTGCCCTCGCCCGCCGGCACCGGCGCCGGACGCAGCACGCGCGCGCCCTGCGGGACGCTCAGCGCCGCCTTGCCCGAGCGGTTGCGCGCCTGCAGGTCGCCGAGCCGCGCGAGGAAGGCGTAGCCGGCGCTGCTCGCGAGCAGCCACAGGTCGTCGGGCTCGCCCGCCATGACGCCCACGAAGCGCGCCCCCTCCGGCGGGTTGAGGCGGCCGCTGAGGGGCTCGCCGAGGCTGCGCGCGGACGGCAGCGAATGGGCCGGCAGGGCGTAGACCCGCCCCGTGGAGTCGAGGAAGACGGCGAGCTGGTTGCTGCGCCCGCGCGCGGCGGCGAGGAAGGCGTCGCCGGAGCGGTAGGCCAGGGCCTCGGGATCGACGTCGTGGCCCTTCGCCGCGCGCACCCAGCCCTTCGCCGAGAGCACGACGGTCACGGGCTCGCTCGGCACCAGCGCGGTCTCGTCCAGCGCCTTCGCCGGCCCGCGCGCGACCAGCGGCGAGCGGCGCGCGTCGCCGTAGCGCTCGGCGTCGGCCTCGATCTCCCTGCGGACGAGCGTGCGCAGGCGCCGAGGCGAGGCCAAGGTGCGCTCGAGCTCGCCGCGCTCGCGCTCGAGCGCCCCGCGCTCGGCCTCCAGCTTGATCTGCTCCAGGCGCGCGAGCTGGCGCAGGCGCATCTGCAGCACGGCCTCGGCCTGGCGCTCGCTGAGCCCGAAGCGCTCCATCAGGGCCGGGCCCGGGTCGTCGGCGGCGCGGATGGTGGCGATCACCTCGTCGAGGTTCAGGTAGACCGCGAACAGGCCCTCCAGCACGTGCAGGCGGTCGCGCACCCGCTCCAGACGGTGCTCGAGGCGGCGGCGCACCGTGCGCGTGCGGAACTCGAGCCACTCGCCGAGCAGCTCGCGCAGGTTGCGCACGCGCGGGCGGCCGTCGAGGCCGATGACGTTGAGGTTGACGCGGTAGCTGCGCTCGAGGTCGGTGGTGGCGAACAGATGATCCATGAGCGCGGCCACGTCCACGCGGCTGCTGCGCGGCACGATCACCAGCCGCGTCGGGCTCTCGTGGTCGGACTCGTCGCGCAGGTCGGCGACCAGCGGCAGCTTCTTCGCCTGCATCTGGGCGGCGATCTGCTCGAGCACGCGCGCCCCCGAGACCTGGTAGGGGAGCGCGGTCACCACCACGGCGCCGTCCTCGCGCTCGTAGCGCGCGCGCATGCGGATGGAGCCCGTCCCGGTCTCGTAGATGCGCACGATCTCCTCGCGCGGGGTGATGATCTCGGCCTCGGTGGGGAAGTCGGGCCCGAGGATGCGCTCGCACAGCTCCGCCACCGTCGCCTTCGGGTGCTCGAGCAGGTGCACGCAGGCGGCGGCCACCTCGCGCAGGTTGTGCGGCGGGATGTCGGTGGCCATGCCGACGGCGATGCCGGTGGCGCCGTTGAGCAGGACGTTCGGCAGGCGCGCCGGCAGCACCGCCGGCTCGCGCAGGGTGCCGTCGAAGTTCGGCACCCAGTCCACCGTGCCCTGGTCGAGCTCGGCGAGCAGCACCTCGGCGTAGGGGGCGAGGCGGGCCTCGGTGTAGCGC
>WFOW01000009.1 GCA_015487895.1 Gammaproteobacteria bacterium
CCTGCGAACCATGGTCGCAGGAAATCCCTGTCCCACCAGTCGTCGGCGTCGAGAAAGGCCACAAGCTCGCCCCGCGCCGCCTCCAGGCCCCGGTTGCGGGCGGCGCTGCGCCCGCGGTTTTCCTGGCGTATCAGCACGATGTACCTGCGAAACCCCTCCAGCACCGTGGAGCTTCCGTCGGTCGAGCCGTCGTCGACGACGATCACCTCGTGCCGCACACCGCGCTGGCCGAGGGCGCTCTCCACGGCCTCGCCGACGAAGCGCTCGGCGTTGTAGCAGGGGATGACGACGCTGATCTCGGGTAACCGTCCGCTCATGCGGCAACCGCCAGCCTGTGCAGAGCCCGCCGCCCCAGGTACGACAGCACCGCCATCCACGAGCCGGGCGCGGCGGCGAGCGCCATCATGCGGGCGAGGCGGCCGGCGCCGCAGGCGCCATCCACCTCGAGGCGCGGCAGCGCCAAGGGATCGGTCCCGGGGCGGACAGCGCCGCCGCGGCAGGTCACGGCGGCGCGGTAGCCCGCGGCGCGCACGGCCCGCGCGGCGGCCTCCGACACCCGCCCGTAGGGGTAGGCGAAGGCCGCGACGGGGGCGCCGAGGAGGTCCTCGAGCTCGCGGCGGCTTCCGGCGACCTCCTCCTCGAGCGCGGGGCCGGCGAGCGCGTCGAGGGCGGCATGGGTGCGGGTGTGCGAGCCGACCTCGTGCCCGGCCTCGTGGAGGCGCCGCACCTCGGCCGCGGTCATGAGCCGCCCGTCCTCGGCCCCTGCCCAGCGGGCCTTTTCTCCCAGCCGGCCCGTCACCACGAACCACGTCGCGCGCATCCCGCGCGCCTCCAGCGCCTCCGCGGCGGCCAGGTTGTCGGCGAAGCCGTCGTCGAAGGTGATCGCCACCGTGCGCTCGCCGCGCAGCCCCCGCGCGAGCAGCTCCGAGACCGTCACCGTGCGCCAGCCCTCGCCGCGCAGCAGCTCGAGATGCGCCACGAAGCGGCGCAGCGGCAGCGCCCAGCGCGCGCCGCGACCGCCGGCGGGCGTCGCATGGTACATCAGCACGAGCGGGCGGCGCCCCGCGCCCCGCAGGAGCCGGCGGCTGACGGGATCCGGCCTCATGCCGCGGCGGCCTCCGGGAGCGCCATGCGCCCGCGCAGGACGTCGAGGGCGATCGCGGCGGCGAGGCGCCCGCGCCCGAGCGGGCTGAGGGCCGCCGCCTGCGCGAGGGTGAGCAGGGCGCGGGCGCGGCGGCCGGCGCGGGCCTCCCACTTGGCGTAGTCGGTGAGCATGCCGGCGTAGCACCAGCGCCAGTAGGCGCCGCGGGAGCGCGGCGGCAGCAGCCGGCGGTTCTTGCGCATCACCCGCACGGCGGCGGCCTTCATGCGGGCGATCCCGCGGCTCATGCTGCCCGCGCGGCGCGTGACCACCGCGAGCGGCTCCGGCACGCAGGCGTAGGCTGCGACGGCGGCGAGCCGCATCCACATGTCCACGTCCTCGAGGGCGGGCAGAGTCTCGTCGAAGCCGCCGACGGCGAGCGCGAGCTCCCGGCGCACCATCACGGCCGACCCGCTCCCCGCCACGGCGGCGTTGCGCGCGAAGAGCGTCTCGAGGAAGGTGCGCCCCGGGAGCGGGCCCTCGTCGCGCCAGCGCCCGAGGCGCCGGCTCGCCTCGTCCTCGAGCCAGGCCTCGGTGGCGCAGAAGCCGAGCTCGGGGCGCTCGCGCATGAGCGCGACCTGGGCGGCGAGCTTGCCCGGCAGCCAGCGGTCGTCGGCGTCGAGGAAGGCGACCAGCTCCCCGCGCGCGGCGCGCAGGCCCGCATTGCGGGCGGCGGGCAATCCGCGGTTGGGCTGGCGCACGACCCGGATGCGCCGCCCGTAGCGGGCGAGGACGGCGGGCGTGCCGTCGGTGGAGCCGTCGTCGACGACGATGACCTCCTTGGGCTCGTGGTCCTGGGCGAGGGCGCTGTCGACCGCGCGCGCCACCCAGCGCTCGGCGTTCCATGCCGGCATGACCACGGAGACCAGGGGAAGCTCAGGCACGCTCGATCTCGTAGATCATGTAAGCGGTGAAGAACTCGCGCAGGCCCGGCACCCTCGTCATCGCCCGGCTGACGGCGCGCACCGGGAGCGGACCACGGAACGGATAGGGCTGGCGTCGCACGATGCGCAGGCCCGACCTGCGGCACAGCCTCTCGAAGCCTGCGATGGTCAGACGGTTGACGCCGCCCAGGTTCTCCACCCGGAACTCGCGGTCGACGAGGCGTCTGCCGTGCTCATCGAGGTCCCAGAAGCGGGGCCGGTAGGCCGGCGAGCGCAGGATCCGGGAGCAGACGCGGGCCAGCACGCGCCGCGGAAACAGCACATGAGCCCACGGAATGGGGATGTAGACCTGCAGGTGGTGACCGTAGGGGTGATAGTAGGGCTGCCACCAGATCAGCACGCGCCCGCCCGGACGGAGGATCCGGCGCCACTCGGAAATGATCTCCTCGTAGCGCATGATGTGCTCGAGCACGTCGAAGCAGAGAATGACGTCGAAGCGCTCGTCCTCGAAGTCGACCCGGTCCGGGGCGCTCGCCACCACGAACTCGACGGGGCGGGTGCCCTCCAAGGAGCGCAGGAGGTCCCGGGCCTGCGCGATGTGGTCCTCGCGCAGGTCCACGCCGACCACGCTGCGCGCGCCGAGGTCGGCGGCCAGGACCGCCAGCGCCCCGCCGCCGCAGCCGAAGTCGAGCACGTCCTTGCCCCGCACGAGCGCGGGATCGAAGTGCCCTTCGAACTGCCGCCTGAGCCCCCGGGCGCGCCAGGCATACCATTTGGCGCGGTCCGTAAGATCGATGCTCCCGGCGAAGGGCCCCTGCTCCTCCTCGCGGCCGGATATGGCGGCGTCGCGCCTTGCCACCAGCGCATGGGCGATGCGATAGCAGACAGCCTCCGCGAGGCGGTCAAGGGGGTTCGGGCGGGAGGCTGCTTGCTCCTGACCCGGGCCGGGATGGGAACGGGCAACGGTCTCCTCAGGCATAGCCGAGCTCCTGCTGCAGGGGGGCGATGCGGTCGAGGATGGACTCGACCTCGCGGGGGTTGCGGCGCTTCCACTTCTCGCGCTGGGGCGGGCCGCTGACGATGCTCGTGGGCCGTTCGGCGAGGCGCTCGCAGTGGGCCCGCGCGGCCGGGGTGTACTCCAGGCCGAGGCGTGCGTAGAGGCGCCGGAAGGCCTCGCCCGGGTCCTCGAGGAGGTCCTCGTAGCGCAGGACGTGCCAGCGCTCCGGGGCGACGTGGCGGCGGTCGCGCAGCGCCGCGCGGTTGGCCTCCACCCACTGGTGGGCGCAGGCCTCGGCGAGGCGCGCGCGGCCGAGGGCGCGCCAGCCGGGCGGCAGGAAGAAGCGCCAGTCGGTGAAGGCGCCGCCCTCGATGGCGACCGGCTCCGGGAGCGGCCCGAGCAGCTTCGACAGGGCGAAGTGGTCGCCCTTGCGCCAGCCGTCGATGAGGGAGCTGACGTTGTCGCGCCCGTCGCGGTGGACGTACACGAAATGCGCGTCCGGGAAGAGGCGGGCGAGGTAGCCCACGCGCAGCACGTTGATGCAGGTCTTGTCGAGGAGGCGGCCGCCCGCGCCGAGCCGGGCCCACCACCAGCGCCGCGCGGCGCGCGCGTGCGCGGGCCGCGCCTCCTCCCAGGTGGCGCCCTCGGACTCCCAGCCGCGGTGGCGCGGGCCCCAGATGCGGTGCCAGAGCTGGGGCGTCTCGTGGCCGATGGTGAGGAGCCCCGGCGCCCGGGCGAGGGCCTCGTAGGTGACGGTGGTGCCGGCGCGCGAGCAGCCGACCACGAAGATGGGCTCGCGCAGCGGCGGGCGGAGGAGCTCCCAGGCGAGCTCGCGGGCGGCGAGCCGCGCGGCCTCGAGGTTCTTGGCGCGGATCTCGGGGTCGCGCAGCTTCGGCAGGTTGCGGATGCGGCGCAGCACGGCGGTGGCGGCGCTCATGGGCGGGCCTCCGTCAGCGCGCGGTGCAGGGCGGCGGTGCGCTCGGCGACGCGCTCCCAGGCGAGCTCGCGCTCGACGCGCGCGCGCCCGGCGCGGCCCATGGACTCGGCGAGCGCGCGGTCCTCGAGCAGCCAGGCGAGCGCCGCGGCGACGGCGTCGGGGTCCGCGCCGTCCACGCGCAGGCCCGTGATGCCGTCGAGGACGGCATCGCCCGTGCCGCCGTGGCGGCCCGCGACCGCCGGGCGCGCGCAGGCGGCGGCCTCGGCGTAGACCATGCCGAAGCCCTCGGTGTCGGCACCCACGGGGCGGTTGGGCATGGCGAAGACGTCGCAGGCGCGGTACCAGCGCGGCAGGTCCTCCGGCGCGACGTGGCCGAGCAGGTGCACGCGCCCGGCCACGCCCGCCTCGCGCGCGACCCGCCTGAGGTGCGCCTCGTCCTCGCCGGTGCCGACGATGGCGTGGTGGGCGTCGAGGCCGCGGGCGACGAGCGCGGGCAGCGCCCGGATCACCTGGTCGAAGCCCTTGCGGCGGCTGAGCCGCCCGACGGAGAGGATCAGCCGCGCGCCGGGCGGGATGCCCGCCGCCTCGAGCAGCGCCGGCTCGCGCGGTCCGGGGGTGAAGCGCGCGGCGTCGACGCCGGGGTGGATGACGTGGATGCGCTCCGGCGCGACGCCGAGCGCGCGCAGCCGCTCGCGCGTGAAGGCGCTGTTGGCGATCACGGCCTCGGCGCGGCGGTAGACGTGCCGCATGGCGAGGCGCCGCTTGGCGTGGCGGCTCCAGGTGGTGATCTCCTCGCCGTGGGCGTAGACGACCAGCGGCAGGCCGCGCCGGCGCGCGACGGCGAGGGCCACCAGCCCCTCGGGGAGCACACGGCCCGCGTGCACGGCCTCGAAGCGGTGGCGCGCGCTCACCGCCAGGCCCGCGCGCAGCAGCCGCGCGTAGGCGGGGAGCGACGAGAGCGGCGCGTGCTCCCAGCGCTCGAGCCGCAGGCGGTGCACGGTGTTCGGGTGCGCGGCGTCGTGCTCGCGGCCGCCCGGCACGGCGGCGGTGAGCACGTGCGTGCCGCGCCCGCCGAGGCGGCGGTAGACCTCGTCGAACCACACGGCCGTGCCGCCCTTGGTGGGCAGGAAGAGCTCGGTGAGCACCAGGAAGCGGTGGTCGCGGCGCGGCGCCGC
>WFOW01000010.1 GCA_015487895.1 Gammaproteobacteria bacterium
CCCGCACCTTGCGCGATCCCCGAGCCGCCGTTGCGGGGCCACGGCAGGGCGGGCGGCGCCGTGAGCGCGGGGCCGGAGCGAAGCGGAGGCCAGTTGCGGCGAATCGGCGCGAGCCCTCAGGAGGGAGCGTTGGTGTCGTCTGCGGGTTCGAGCCCCAAGGAGCGGCTATTGACCCCGGCACGGAGGGCGGCGCCGTGAGCGCCTGGCTGCAGCGTCTCGGCCGCCGGGGGCTCGGCTTCTTCGAGAGGCTGGGGCGCGCGAGCCTCTTCCTGCTGCGCACGATCGGGGCGCTGCCCGCGGTGCTGGCGCGCCCGCGGCTGCTCATCGCCCAGCTCCACGCGGTGGGCGTGCTGACGTTGCTGATCATCGCCGTCTCGGGGCTGTTCGTGGGCATGGTGCTGGGCCTGCAGGGCTACAACACGCTCGTGGACTTCGGCGCCGAGGAGTCGCTGGGCGTGGTGGTGGCGCTCTCGCTGGTGCGCGAGCTCGGCCCCGTGGTCTCGGCGCTGCTCTTCGCCGGGCGCGCGGGCTCGGCGCTGACGGCCGAGATCGGGCTGATGAAGGCGACCGAGCAGCTCGCGGGCATGGAGATGATGGCGGTGGATCCCCTCGAGCGCGTGGTGGCGCCGCGCTTCCTGGCGGGCTTCCTGGCCATGCCGCTGCTCGCCGCCATCTTCAGCGTGGTCGGCATCTACGGCGGCTGGTTCGTGGGCGTGGGGCTGCTCGGGGTAGACGACGGCGCCTTCTGGTCGCAGATGCAGGCGCGCGTGGACCTTCATGACGACGTCTATAATGGCGTGGTCAAGAGTCTGGTCTTCGGCATGGTGGCCGCCTGGATCGCCGTCTTCGAGGGCTACGACGCCGTGCCCACCTCGGAGGGCGTCGGCAGGGCCACCACCCGCACCGTGGTCCACACGGCGCTCGCGGTCCTCGGGCTCGACTTCGTGCTCACCGCCCTAATGTTCGACTGAGGGAGGCCGATAGGCATGGTGCAGACGCGGACGGTGGAGATCGCGGTCGGGGCCTTCGTCGTCGCGGGCCTGGCGGCGCTGTTCGTGCTCGCCATGAAGGTGAGCGACATCGGCGCCTTCGACGCGGCCGAGGGCTACGAGCTGGTGGCGCGCTTCGACAACGTGGGCGGCCTGAAGGTGCGCGCACCGGTCACCGTCGGCGGGGTGCGTGTGGGGCGCGTGGTGGCCATCGACTACGACATGGACACCTACGAGGCCGTGGTGCGCATGCGCATCGACCGCCGCTACGACCGCTTCCCCGCGGACACCAGCGCCAGCATTCTCACCGCCGGGCTCCTCGGCGAGCAGTACGTGGGGCTCGAGCCCGGCGGGGAGGAGCGCTACCTGGGCGACGGCGACCGCATCCGCTACACCCAGTCGGCGCTGGTGCTCGAGAAGATCATCGGCCAGTTCCTCTACAGCAGGGCCGCCGAAGGAGGTGGAAAATGAGGGCACGGCGCGCACGGGCCTGGATGGCGGGGGCGGCGCTGGCGCTCGCGGCGGCGGCCGCGGGCGGGGCCGAGACGGTGAGCCTGGACGAGGCGGTCGCGCGCGCCCTCGCCGCCGACCAGCGCATCGGCGAGCGCCGGCACCTGGTGGAGGCGGCGCGGGCGCTGCTGCAGGAGGCGCTCGGGCACCGGGGGCTGCGCTACGACGTCAACGCCTTCGTCGGCATCGCGCCCGGGGTGGACGGCGGCTTCTTCAAGGCGCCCAACGGCGAGTCCTGCACGAGCCTGCCGTGCACCCCGCGCGACGATCTCTACCGGCTCAACGACGGGCTCTCGCCGTGGCTGTCGGTGCAGTTCAAGATCATCAAGCCGCTCTACACCTTCGGCAAGATCGAACGCTACGCCGAGGCCGCCCAGGGCAACGTGGACGTCAAGCGCCAGGACGTGCGCCTGGCGCGGGCCGAGGTGCGCTGGGACGTCACGCGCGCCTACTACGGCTACCTGGCCGCGCGCGACATGCGCCGTCTGCTCGAGGACGTCGACCGCCGGATCGGCAAGGCCCTGCGCCTGGTGGAGCGCTGGCTCAAGGAGGGTGGGGGCCGCGCGAAGCGCTCCGACCTCTACGCGCTGCAGACGGGCCAGGCGCTCGCGCGGCGCTTCCTGGCGCAGGCGCGCGGGGTCGAGGCGGTGGCGCTCGACGGCCTCAAGGTGCTGACCGGGAGCGGGCTCGACGCCGAGCTCACCGTCGCCGACCGTGAGCTGCGGCCCGTGCCCCTGCCGGAGGGGCGCCTGCGTGCGCTCATCGCCCGGGCCCTCGAGCGTCGCCCCGAGATGGCGCAGCTCGAGGCCGGCATGCGCGCGCGGCGGGCGCTGGTCGCCGCCCGCAAGGCCGAGGCCAAGCCGAACGTCTACGCCGGGGTCGTCGGCTCGCTCGCCTGGTCGCCCAACCGCGACCGCCTCGACAACCCCTATCTCATCGATCCCTTCAACCATGCCGGCGCCACGCCGGTGCTGGGCCTGAAATGGGAGTTCGCCTCCGGCGTGCAGCCGGCGCGCGTGGCGCGCGCGCGCGCCGAGCTTGAGGCCCTGGTCGCCAAGGCGAGCTTCGCGCGCGAGGGCATCCCCTTCCAGGTGGCCGAGGCCTGGCACAAGGCGCGCGCGGGACGCCGCCAGGTCGAGGAGCTCGAGCGCGCGAGCCGCGCCGCGCGCCGCTGGCTCATCACCGCCTACGCCGACTTCGAGGCGGGGCTGGAGCGCACCGAGCGGCTGGTGGACGCCTTCCAGGCCTACGTCTTCGCCCACAGCGACTATCTCATGGCCGTGCACGACTACGACCTGGCGGTCGCGCACCTGGAGCGCGTCACGGGGGCGTGGGAGTGAGGTGCAAGTGCCGGGCGCTGCCGCTGATCGCGCCGCTCGCGCTCTGGCTCGTGGCGGCGCAGGCGGCCGCGCCTGCGCCCGAGGCCGACCCGGTCGCGGTCGTGCGGACGACCGCCGAGCGCGTGCTGGCGGCGCTGGAGCGCGAGCGCGAGACGCTCGCCGCGCACCCGGAGCGCATCTACGAGCTGGTGGACGCCTACGTGCTGCCGCGCTTCGACTTCGAGGCGATGGCGCGCTTCGTGCTCGGGCGCCACTGGCGCCGGGCCGCGCCCGCGCAGCGGCGGCGCTTCGTCGAGGCGTTCCGCGCCCTGCTCGTGCGCAGCTACGC
>WFOW01000011.1 GCA_015487895.1 Gammaproteobacteria bacterium
GGACTCGGCGGGCGCGGGCTCCCCGCGCAGCCGCGCGCGCGCCTCGCGCAGGAGCGCGGCGACGTTGACGCCCTCGATCGCGCCGTCGCGCAACGCCACGGAGACCTCGCCCGAGAGGGTGCGGCGCAGCGCCCCCGGGTCCGCGCCCCGGGCGGCGAGACGCGCGCGCAGGGTGCCGGTGCCGCTGAGGCGCCCGAAGCCCGCGAGGTCGCGCAGCAGCGGCTGGAGCCGCACGCCCTCGAGGCGCTCGTCCAGGCGCACCACGGGCACGGGGCCGCGGGCGTCGATGCGCACGTCGCCGCGGTAGCGGCCGCCGTAGAGGCGCGCCCGCGCCGGGTGCAGCCGCAGCCGCCCGCCCTCGGCCTCGAGGCGCAGCGTCACCTCGCGGGAGCGGATGCCCCAGGCGCGGAGCTCGCCGACGGCGAGCTCGGCCGAGGCGCGCAGGGCGCGCAGCGTCCCGACCGGGAGCAGCGCGCCCGCGGCCGCCGCGCCGCCGGGGCTCGCCCCGCGCGCACCGGCCTTCGCGCGCGGCGGAAGGTAGCGGTCCAGGTCGAGGCGGTCCACCCGCAGGCTCGCCAGGTAGCGCGGCCGGCTGCCGTCGAGGCCGCGCACGGCGAGCTCGCCCTCGGCCGTGCTCTCGTCGAGCACCAGGCGCAGGCGCTTGAGCTCGACGGCGGAGGCCGAGGCCCAGATCCGGGTCTTGAGCTCCAGGTGCACGAAGGTGCGCGGGTCGGCCGTCTTCGGCGGCTCGATGCCGAGCGCCATCAGCGTCGCGCGCGGGTCGAAGGGGGCCACCGCCAGGTCGCCCACGAGGCGCGGCGCGGAGGCGAGGCGCTCCACCCGCGCCTCCGTGAGCAGCGCCTCCACGCCCGCAAGCCGCAGCCGCAGCGGCTCGAGCACCAGCCGGTCCGCGCCCGGCGCGAGCGCACCCCCGCCCTCGGCCTCGAGCTCGAGGCCCGCCGGCGGCAGGCCCTCGCCCTTCGCGCGCACGCGCACCACCAGCCCGCGCACGGCGTGCGTGCCCGCCGCGAGGTCGGCGAGCACCCGTGCCCGCAGCCTGGCGGTGCCCTCCAACGCCGGCTGTGCCAGCCGGAAGGCGCCCTCGGCGCGCACCGGGAAGGCCTCGCCGGGACGGAAGGCCCCGACCTCCAGCTCGAGGCCGCTGATCGCGATCTCCCGGCCGGCCCGCAGGTCGCGGAAGCGCACCGCCGCGTCGCGCACCACGAGGCCGCCGACGGCGAGCGCCGCCACGGGCGGCGCGGCGGCCCCGCCCTTGGCCGCGCCCTGCCCTCCCGCGGCGCCGGGGCGCGGCCCGCCGCGGGTCCCGAGGCCCTCGAAGTTGCTGCGCCCGTCGCCGAGGCGGACCAGGTTGAGCCGCACGCCGTCGAGCTCCACCGTCCCCACCTCGACCTCGCGGCGCAGCAGCGGCAGCAGCCGCACGCGCACGGCCATGCGGCGCGCCTCGAGCAGCGGCGCCTCCGAGGCCGGGAACCCCTCGGGGTTGCCGACGCGCACGCCCTCGGCCTCCAGCGCCAGCCACGGGAAGAGCTGCAGGCGCAGCGGCCCGCGCAGCTCGAAGGGCCGCTGGAGGGCCTCGCCGACGAAGGCCTCGATGCGCGGCCGGTAGGTCTCGGGCTCGAACAGGACCCGCGCGGCGACGAGCGCCGCCGCCACCAGCAGCGCCAGGATTCCGGCAAGGATCAGGATCGGACGCAGGGCGCGCATGTCGAGGGTTTCCCCGGCCCGGGACGGGCCCCTCCGCGCGAGTATAACGGCCTGCACGGCGCGGCCGGCCCTCCCGGCTGCTAAGATGACCGCAGGGGCGCCGCGAGGGCGCGCCCTCCGGGGCCCCGGGCTTGGAAAGGCCGCGCGAGGCCCCCATTGCCGGTCCAGGGCGGGGCGCTGCCCGCCCGCGCGGCACGATCCTCACTGGGCGAAGGGGGAACAGGCATGAGCGAGTACGTGGTGGTTGTCGCCGACGGCTCCCGGGCACGGTTCTTCACCCTGGAGCCCGCCGAGATCCCGGAGATCGAGGGCGGCCCGAACCTGGTCGAGCGCGAGGACCTCGCCAACCCCGAGCGCGAGCTCCCGGACCGCGAGCTGTGGTCGGAGGTCAAGACCGGCCGCAACCGCGCCCCCAACGGCGGCCCCGCCCACGGCTACGACGACCACCGCGCGCAGCACGAGGCCGAGTACGAGCGGCGCTTCGCGCGCGCCGTGGCCGAGCGCGCCGTGGCGCTCGCCAACGCCAACGGGACGCGGCGCGTGGTGATCGCCGCCGAGAAGCGCATGCTCGGCTTCCTGCGCAACGAGCTCGGCGCGCTCGCGCGTGCCGGGATCGAGGTCCGCGAGGTGGCGCGCGACCTCAGCAAGCTCGCCGCGCGCCAGATCCACGAGCACCTGGCGAAGGAGGGCGTGCTGCCGCGGCGCAGGAACCCGGCCGCCTGAGCGCCGGCGGGCGCGTTGACAGCCCCCGGCGCACCCCTACAATGGGTTGGCGCCCTCACGGGCGGGCGTAACTCAGCTGGTAGAGTGGCAGCTTCCCAAGCTGCAGGTCGCGGGTTCGAGTCCCGTCGCCCGCTCCAGACCCTTTCCCCCCCGCATGCGCGGGCCGCGCTCAGGCGGGCCCCGCGGCGTACATCGCCTCGATCTCGGCGGCGAGCCGCTCGCAGATCACCCCGCGCTTGAGCTTGAGCGTCGGCGTGAGCGTGCCGTCCTCCACGGTCCACGGCTCGAGGGTGGCGTGGACCTGGCGGATCTTGGCGTAGCCCGGGAAGCCGTGCAGCGCCTCGCCGATGCGCCTGAGCAGCGCGCGCTTGAGCTTGGGCGAGCGCAGGCTCTCGCGGTCGAGCGGATCGAGGCCCAGCGAGCGCGCGAAGGGCACCCACTGGTCGGCGTCGAGCACCACGCAGGCGGCCAGATAGGGCCTGCCCTCGCCCACCACGAGGGCCTGGTCGAAGAGCGGATCGAGGCAGATCGCCTGCTCCATGTCCACCGGCGGCACCTTCTCGCCGTTGGAGAGCACGATGATGTCCTTGAGCCGCCCCGTGATGTAGATGTGGCCGTTCTCGATGCGGGCCTGGTCGCCGGTGTGCAGCCAGCCCTCGGCGTCGATGGCGGCGCTGGTGGCGGCGTGGTTGTTCCAGTAGCCGAGCATGACGCCGGGGCCGCGCACGAGGAGCTCGTCGTCCTCTCCGACGCGCACCTCCACGCCCGGCAGGGGGATGCCGACGCTGCGCGGGTCGTTGTCGTCGAAGGTGTTGACGCTGACCACGGGCGCGCTCTCGGTGAGGCCGTAGCCCTGGAGGATGGGGATGCCCAGGCCGATGAAGACGCGCGCGACGTCGAGCGGCAGCGCCGCCCCGCCGCTCACCGCCGCGCGCAGCCGCCCGCCGAGCCGCTCGCGCACCTTGCGCGCCACGATCCGGTCGAGCAGCGGCCAGAGGAGGAAGTCCGGCGACCAGCGCCCGCGGCCCTGCGCGTGCTCGAAGCGACGCCAGCCGATGGACACGGTGGCGTCGAACAGGGCACGGCGCACCGCCGGCCCCTTGGCGAGCTGCTGGCGCAGCCGCACGTAGACGCGCTCGAAGATGCGGGGCACGGCGACGATGAGCGTGGGGCGCACCGTGCGGAGGTCCTCGGCGAGCTGCGGGATGGAGCGCGCGTAGGCCACCGTCGCCCCCGCCATCATCGGCAGGTAGTAGCCGCCGGTGCGCTCGAGCGTGTGCGACAGCGGCAGGAAGGAGAGAAACAGGTCCTCCTGGTAGCAGTCGACCAGCGTCAGCGCCGCGTGCGCCACCGCCAGCATGTTGTGGTGGCTGAGCATCACGCCCTTGGGGCGCCCCGTGGTGCCCGAGGTGTAGACGATGGAGGCGAGCGCGTGCGGGTCGCCGCGGCGCGGGCGCAGCTCGCCCTCGGCCGGCAGCCACTCGGCCGCGTAGCGCGCGCGCCCGTCGCCGAGCTCGCCCGCCGGCTCGCCGAGCACCACGACGCGCCGCAGGGTCTCGATCCCGGCCACCGCCGGCGCCAGGCGCCGCCAGGCGCCCGCGTCCTGCACCACCAGCACCTTGGCCGCGGAGTCGGCGAGGATGAAGGCGACGTTGTCGGGCCGGTCGTCGCAGTAGAGCGGGACGTCCACGAGCCCCAGCCCGAGCGCGGCCTGGTCAACCGCCACCCAGTCCGGCCCGTTGCGCAGGCTGAGCGCGAGGCGGTCGCCGGGCTCGAGGAAGCCCTCGGCGGCGAGCGCCGCCTGCCAGCGCCCCGCGAGCCGCACCGCCTCCGCCCAGCTCAGGCTGCGCCACGCCTCGCGGCCACGGTCGTACCAGCGGTAGGCCTCGCGGTCGGCGCTGCGGCGCACGCGCACCCGGAACAGGCCGTCCAGCGTGCCCGCCTCCTCGACGGAGATCAGGTCCTCGCTCCACACCCCCGCCATGGGGCGTATTTGGGCAGAGCCGGACGGAGGAGGCAAGTGCTAGAATGGCCCCTCCCCGGGAGGACCGGACGGCGGGCGCACGCGCGCCCGGCGGCGCCCCATGGAGATCGTGGTCAACGGCGAGCGGCGCGAGGTGCCGGAGGGCCTGACGGTGGCCGGGCTCGTCGAGCGCATGGGGCTCGCCGGGCGGCGCCTCGCCGTGGAGGTCAACCGCGAGATCGTGCCGCGCAGCCGGCACGCCGAGCACCGGCTGCGGCCGGGCGACCGCGTCGAGATCGTCCACGCCATCGGCGGCGGATGAGCGGCGGCGCCCGCGCCGGGCCCACGGAGGAACGATGGCGACCGTACCCCAGACGCGCCCCACCGGACCCGGCGATCCGCTCGTGATCGCCGGGCGCAGCTACCGCTCGCGCCTGCTCGTGGGCACGGGCAAGTACCGCGACCTCGACGAGACGCGCCGCGCCGTCGAGGCGAGCGGCGCCGAGATCGTCACCGTGGCGATCCGCCGCACCAACATCGGGCAGAACCCGGACGAGCCCAACCTGCTCGACGTGCTGCCGCCGGACCGCTACACCATCCTGCCCAACACGGCTGGCTGCTACACCGCCGAGGACGCGGTGCGCACCTGCCGCCTCGCGCGCGAGCTGCTCGACGGGCACGCCCTGGTCAAGCTCGAGGTGCTGGGCGACGAGCGCACCCTCTTCCCGGACGTGGTCCAGACCCTCGAGGCCGCCGAGACGCTGGTCGCCGAGGGCTTCGAGGTGATGGTCTACACCAACGACGACCCGGTGACGGCGAAGCGCTTCGAGGAGCTCGGCTGCGTGGCCGTGATGCCGCTCGCCGCCCCCATCGGCTCGGGCCTCGGCATCCAGAACCGCTACAACATCCTCGAGATCGTCGAAAACGCCAGGGTGCCCATCCTGGTGGACGCGGGCGTGGGCACGGCCTCGGACGCGGCCATCGCCATGGAGCTCGGCTGCGACGGCGTGCTCATGAACACCGCGATCGCCGGCGCCCGCGACCCGGTCCTGATGGCCTCGGCCATGCGCAAGGCGGTGGAGGCCGGGCGCGAGGCCTTCCTCGCGGGCCGCATCCCGCGCAAGCGCTACGCCTCGGCCTCCTCGCCCATCGACGGCACCTTCTTCTGAGCGCCCGCGCGGCGGGCACGCACGCGGATGGAGCGCGAGCACGGGAGGCGCCGGGAGGCGCCGGTGCGCACCTACGTCCGGCGCGAGGGGCGCATGACGCGCGCCCAGCGCCGCGCGCTCGAGACCCTGTGGCCGCGCTACGGCGTCGAGCCCGGCGAGGGCACGCTCGACCTCGACGCCGTCTTCGGCCGCCGCGCCCCGCGCGCCCTCGAGATCGGCTTCGGCATGGGGGATGCCCTGCTCGAAATGGCCGCGGCGCGGCCCGGCTGGGACTTCCTCGGCGTCGAGGTCTACCGGCCGGGGGCGGGCAGCCTCATCCGCCGCGCCCACGAGGCCGGGCTCGGCAACATCCGCGTGGTGCTGGGCGACGCGGTGCGGCTGCTCGAGCGCCACCTGCCGCCGGCCTCGCTGGACGCGGTCTACGTCTTCTTCCCGGACCCCTGGCCCAAGAAGCGCCATCACAAGCGCCGCCTCGTGCAGCCGGCCTTCGCCGAGCGCGTGGCGCGGGTGCTGCGGCCCGGGGGCGTGCTGCACCTCGCCACGGACTGGGAGCCCTACGCCGAGCACATGCTGGCCGTGATGGAGGCCGCCCCGGGCTTCCGCAACGCCGCCGGCCCCGGCCGCTACCTCGAGGGCAGGGGCGAGCGTCCCGAGACCAAGTTCGAGCGGCGCGGGCGCGCCCTCGGCCACCCGGTGCGCGATCTGCTGTATGTAAGGGAGGCGGGAGACGGGAAACGGGAGACGGGCGGAGGCCGGTGAGGGCCGGGCTGCCCCCCCGCGGCGGCGCGTGGCGCCCCGGCGGCCCTTTCCCCTAAAATGCCGCGTTCCGGCCGCCCGCCCCGCCGCGGCGGCCCACCGGATCC
>WFOW01000012.1 GCA_015487895.1 Gammaproteobacteria bacterium
GCGATGACGGGGACCTCGGCGGCGCGGCGCTCGAGGCAGATCCAGGCCCCGGGCTCGAGCTCCAGCACCATGTGGTGCAGCCCGGGCAGGGGCAGGCGCTGGGGCAGCGGCAGGCGCCGGCGCGCGCGCCGCCACAGGTTGTAGCAGGCCGCCGGCACCTGCTCGCGGCGGCGGGCGAGCGCTGGGATCCCTTCCAGCCGCGAGCCCGCCACGGCCCGCCCCCCTACCTCGTCAGGCTCGCGAACAGCAGCGGCAGGCGCTCGGGCAGCCGCTGCACGTGGTCGATGATGGTGTAGTGGCTGGGCCCGAAGATGCGCTGCACGTACTGGTCGGCGTTGGGGTCCAGCGTCAGGCAGTAGGTGACGACCCCCATGGTGTGCAGCTCCTCCACGGCCTTCTTGGTGTCCACGCGCAGGTATTGCGGGTCGCGCTCGTCGATATCGGCGGGCTCCCCGTCGGTGACGAGCAGCACCAGGCGGTGCTTCTCGGAACGGCGCGCCAGGTGCGCCATGGCGGCATGGCGCAGCGCCGCCCCCATGCGCGTGGAGAGCCCGCCGCGCATGCCCGCCAGCCGCGACTTGACCTCGTCGTCGAGCCGCTGGTCGAAGTCCTTGAAGCGGTAGTAGTGCACGTCGTGCCGCCCGTCGGAGGCGAAGCCGTGGATGGCATAGGCGTCGCCGATGCCCTCGATCGCCGTCGCCACCAGCGCGCAGGCCTCGCGCGTGAGGTCGAGCACGGTCTTGCCCTCGGCCCCCTCGATCTCGTCGTTGGTCGATTCCGACAGGTCGAGCAGGATGACGACGGCGAGGTCGCGGCGGCGGATGACGTTGCGGTAGGTGATGCGCGGGTCCGGCGAGCGCCCGGCGCGCAGCTCCACCATGGCGTCGACGGCGGCGTTGATGTCGATCTCGTCGCCGTCCTCGAGCTTGCGCTCGCGGATGAGCCCCTGGGGGCGCAGGCGGTCGATGATCCTGCGGATGCGGAAGCTCACCGGCTTGTGCTCGACCAGGATGGCGTCGATGGCCTCGGGATCGCCGCGATGCTGGCGGCGCTCGTAGACCGTGACCCAGTCGGGCCGGTAGAGCTGCACGCGGTAGTCCCACTCGTGGTAGTGGAAGGGCTCGGAGACCGGCTCCTTGCCGAGCTTCTCGTTGAAGCTGACGCCGTCGTCGTCGAAGAACTCGTCGCGGCAGACCCACACCTCCTGGGCGTCGTCGCCGGCGTTCTCGACGTCGACCTCGAAGGCCATGTCCACGGCCGAGACGTACTTGCGCACCTGGCGCTGGCTCTCGGGAACGTAGGCCACCTGCTGCGCCCACCACTCGGCGTCGCGCTCCCAGATGACGCGGTTGTCGTCCCGGTAGGGCACACGCAGCTTCTCGAGGATGCGCAGGCTCGGCAGCGCCCGGCGCCGCGCGAAGACGTTGTGCAGCTCCAGCCCCAGGTGCCAGGCGTACTCGGGCTCGTCCTCGCGGGCGTCGATCTCCTCGTGGAAGCGGCGCACGAGGGCGTCCAGCTCGGAATCGCCCACCTCCGCCTCCGGGTCGAGCAGCGCGAGCGCCACGCGCTCGATCACCGGCAGGCTCTCGTGCTCCACCGGCCCCGGGCGCTCGAGGTCGAGCAGGTCGCGCCACAGCTTTCGGAGCCCCGGGAAGCGCCTGACGGCGCAGCGCTCGACGCGCGCGTCCTCGACCAGGCCCACGAACCAGCGCTGCGCCGGCGCGAGCGGCGCCCCCTCCTGCGGGCGCGGCGTGTAGACGAGGTGGGCGGCCATGTGCGCGACCATGGCGCGGTAGAGATCGAGCCCGCCGACCCCGCCGACGGCGTCCACCGCGTCCGGCACGTGCAGCACCCCGTGCTCGATGTAGGGCCGGAAGCCCTCGTAGTCGGCGATGGTGGGGCGCACGAAGAAGTCGCGCCCCCACAGCGCCCGCAGGTAGAAGTTGAGCTTGCGCTGGACGTCGACGAAGAGCGTGCCGCGGCGCACCTTGCGCAGCATGGCGCGGCTGTCCTCGGTCTCGAGGGCGAAGTAGCGCGCCTGTCCGGCGAGGTCGCTGCGGTAGGCCTCGGCGCCGAAGTCCACCCACTGGCGCAGCCCCGTGAGCGTGACCTTGGACAGCAGCTCGTCCACGTGCTCGAGCATGGGCCGCACGCCGCGCGGCGCCCTGGAGGCGAGGCGGTGCACCAGCGCCACGTAGGCGCGCAGCAGCTCGGGGTCCCCCAGCCGGCGCGCCGCCGTCGGCAGGCTCGCGAACAGCAGCGCCAGCACCGCACCGGAGGTCATGGAGGAGAGCTTCATGGCGGCGCTGACGCAGTCGCGGATGACGTCCTCGCCGCACTCGCGCACCACCGCGGGCATCTCCTCGAGGTAGGTGACCACGAGGTCCTTGCCGCGGCCGAGCTCGCAGAAGCCGCGCGCGCCCGCGAGATAGTCGGCGAGCCCCTGCGAGGACATGAGGCGGCTCGCCTCGTGGACGATCCCGTCGAGCGTGTCACGCAGCTCGGGGGCGCACGACTCGAGCTGCTCGCGGAACTCGTCGACGCTGACGCTCATGGCACGATCCGGCGCGCCGCGCGCGGCCGGGGTCAGGCGAAGAAGGTCTGGACGGCGGCGTCCAGGGTGTCGCGCATGTCGGGGTCGTCGGTGAGCGGGCGCACCAGCGCGAGCCGGCAGGCGGCCACGGGCTCGATGCCCTTGGCGATGAGCTGCCCGGCGTAGACCAGCAGGCGCGTGGAGATGCCCTCGTCGAGGCCGTGGCCCTTGAGGTTGCGCGAGCGCTCGGCCACCTGCACCAGCTTCGCCGCGATGGCGGGATCCACGCCCGACTCCTTGGCGACGATCTCGGCCTCGATCTCGGGCTCCGGATAGTCGAAGTCGAGCGCGCCGAAGCGCTGCTTGGTCGACTGCTTGAGGTCCTTCATCAGGCTCTGGTAGCCCGGGTTGTAGGAGATCACGAGCTGGAAGTCGGGGTGCGCCTCCACCACCTCGCCCTTCTTGTCGAGCGGCAGCAGCCGACGATGATCGGTGAGCGGATGGATCACCACCATGGTGTCCTGCCGTGCCTCCACGATCTCGTCCAGGTAGCAGATGGCGCCGATGCGCGCGGCCACCGTCAGGGGGCCGTCCTGCCAGCGCGTGCCCTTGGCGTCGAGCAGGAAGCGCCCGACGAGGTCGGAGGCGGTGACGTCCTCGTTGCAGGCCACCGTGATCAGCGGCCGGCCCAGCTTCCAGGCCATGTACTCGACGAAGCGTGACTTGCCGCAGCCGGTGGGCCCCTTGAGCATCATGGGCATGCGCACCGAGTAGGCGGCCTCGAACAGCTCCACCTCGTCGGCCACGGGGCGGTAGTAGGGCTCTTCGCGGATCAGGTACTGCTCGGCGTCGATCGCAGCGGTCATCTCGGCTCGGTCCGTCGGTTCGTGTGTGGGTGGAAGGACGGGGCCTGCGGCCCTTTCCCCGGGCGGCCGCGGCCGCCCGGGGAAAGGGCCCCGCGGCGCGGGGCCCTTGCGGCTCAGCGCAGCACCCAGTCGGGCGCCTTGGTCTTGAGATGCAGCCAGGTCTCGGTGGTGGACTCGGCGGGGATCTCGCCGCGGTGCACCACGAAGCTCACGCCCTGGGTCTGCTTGTACTTGTTGTAGCCGATGAGGCGCACGTGATGGCCCGGGTTGGCCTTCTTGCACGCCTCGATCTCGTCCATGATGCGGTCGACGTCGGTCTCGCCGAACATCGGCAGCTTCCACAGGTACCAGTAGTGCAGGCGCGCGAACTCGGGCTCGGTGTGCTCGATCGCGCAGTCCCAGCCCTGGTCGATGATGTACTGGATCTGCTTGCGGACCTCCTCCTCCGTGAGCTCGGGGAGGTAGGAGAAGGTCCCCAGCCGACGGCTGGCGGGGTCCTTGATCCGCGACGGATAGTCGTTCATCTCGCTCATGTCTGTGCTCCTCGGTCGGTTCGTCCCGTGGTGCCGGCGGCGCTCAGCGATGCGCCACGTCGAGCTTGTCCACGGTCTCGAACTCGAACTTGATCTCCTTCCAGGTCTCCATGGCCATCTTCAGCTCGGGGCAGCTCTTGGCCGCCTCGGTGAGGATCTCCTTGCCCTCCTTGAGGATGTCGCGGCCCTCGTTGCGCGCCTTGACGCAGGCCTCCAGCGCCACGCGGTTGGCGGTGGCCCCGGCGGCGTTGCCCCACGGGTGGCCGATGGTGCCGCCGCCGAACTGCAGCACGGCGTCGTCGCCGAAGATGCTGACCAGCGCCGGCATGTGCCAGACGTGGATGCCGCCCGAGGCGACCGGGAAGACACCCGGCATCTGGCCCCAGTCCTGGTCGAAGAAGATGCCGCGCGAGCGGTCCTCCTTGATGTAGCGGTCGCGCATGAGGGAGATCCAGCCCAGCGTGGCCTCGCGGTCTCCCTCGAGCTTGCCCACCACCGTGCCCGAGTGCAGGTGGTCGCCGCCCAGGAGGCGCAGCAGCTTGGCCAGCACGCGGAAGTTGATGCCGTGGCGCGGGTTGCGGTCGATCACCGCGTGCATGGCGCGGTGGACGTGCAGCAGCAGCCCGTTGTCGCGGCACCAGCGCGAGAGGCTCGAGTGCGCCGCCCAGCCCAGCGTCAGGTAGTCGCTCATGATGATGGGCGCGCCGATCTCCTTGGCGAACTCGGCGCGCTTGTACATCTCCTCGACGTTGGGCGCGGTGACGTTCAGATAGTGGCCCTTGCGCTCGCCGGTCTCGGCCTCGGCCTTGGTGATGGCCTCCATGGCGAAGAGGAAGCGGTCACGCCAGCGCATGAAGGGCTGGGAGTTGACGTTCTCGTCGTCCTTGGTGAAGTCGAGGCCGCCGCGCAGGCACTCGTAGATGGCGCGCCCGTAGTTCTTGGCCGAAAGCCCCAGCTTGGGCTTGATGGTGCAGCCGAGGAGCGGCCGGCCGTACTTGTCGAGCTTGTCGCGCTCGACCTGGATGCCGTGCGGCGGGCCGTCGCAGGTGGCCACGAACCACAGCGGGAAGCGCCCGTCCTCAAGGCGCAGGGCGCGCACGGCCTTGAAGCCGAAGACGTTGCCCACCAGCGAGGTGAACACGTTGACGACCGAGCCCTCCTCGAACAGCCCCATCGGGTAGGCGATGAAGGCGTAGAAGGCCTCGTCGTCGCCCGGCACGTCCTCGATCGCGTAGGCGCGGCCCTGGTAGTAGTCGAGGTCCGTGAGGAGGTCGGTCCACACCGTGGTCCAGGTCGCGGTCGACGACTCGGCGCACACGGCCGCCGCCGCCTCCTCGCGCGGGACGCCGGGCTGCGGCACCACCTTGAAGACCGCCAGGATGTCGCTGTCCTTGGGCGTGTAGTTGGGGTCCCAGTACCGCTCGCGGTATTCCTTGACGCCAGCCTGGAATTTCTGTGTACCCATCTCTGTCCTCTCCGTCAGGAAACAACGGTCGCGCGGCCCTCAGCGGCACGCGTCCAGCCGGAAATGCCGCCCCCGCCATGGGGGCATCCATTCACGGGCTGGCGGTAGCGTAATGGAACCTATAGATAAGGTCTACTAAATCTATGTGATGAGATACATAAATCTTCTCTTATTTCCGCGCGGCCTCGACGTCGCGCAGGGCGAACTCGACGAAGGTGCGCGCCACGATGGAGAGCTGCTTGCCGTGCGGGTACACCAGGTACCAGTGCCGGCGCAGGGGGAAGCCGATGACGTCGAGGGCCACCAGATCGCCCTCGCCCGCGCGCAGGGTGTGGGCCGACAGCACTGAGACCCCGAGCCCGCCCGCCACCGCCTGCTTGATCGCCTCGTTGCTGCCGAGCTCCATGCGCACCCGCGGCGCCAGCCGCCGCTCGGCGAAGAAGCGCTCGGCCGCGAGCCGCGTGCCCGAGCCCGGCTCGCGCATCAGGAAGGGCTCGCGCGCGACGCGCTCGACCGGGATGCGCCGCGCGCGCGCGAGCTCGTGGTCCGCCGCCGCGACCACCACGAGCGGGTTCTCCAGGAAGGGCAGGGCCTCCACGTCCACGTCGTCCGGCGGCTGCCCGAAGATGTAGATGTCGTCGAGGTTGGCCCGCAGCCGCTCGAGGGCATGCTCGCGGTTCGTGACCTCCAGCGAGACCTCGATGCCGGGATAGCGCTGGCAGAAATGCCCGAGGATGCGGGGCAGGAAATACTCCGCCGTTGTCACGCCGGCGATGTGCAGCGCGCCCTGCCGCAGCCCCCGCATGTTGGCCAGCGTCATCTCGAAGGCGTCGACCGTCCGGAACAGCTCGCGGCAGGTCGCGTAGAGCTCGCGTCCCGCCTCGGTGAGGTAGACGCGCTTGCCCACCTGCTCGAACAGCGGCATGCCGATCACGTCGGTGAGCTTGCGCACCTGCATCGACACGGTGGGCTGCGTCAGGAAGAGCGCCTCGGCGGCGCGGCTGAAGCTGCCGAGCCGCGCCACCGCCTCGAAGATCTCGAGCTGGCGAAAGGTCGCCCGGCGCATGAGGCGCGCGTGCATGCTTGCGCTCTCCACCATGACGCGACTCCTCGAATGCCGTCTATGCCACCCTTCGACATTTTCGATTTCGCTTCCGTTCCGGGACACATCATGCTGCATGCGTGTCGCACGCGCCACGTCGCATGCGCATGAAACCGTTCGAATCTTGTGCCTATACGCAACGGGGAGGTCCCTACAGATGGCAGAGACGATCACCGATCCCAAGGAGCGCTACAAGGCGGGCGTTATCCCTTACAAGAAGATGGGCTACTGGGAGCCCGACTACGAGCCCAAGGACACTGACGTCATCGCCCTCTTTCGCGTGACACCGCAGCAGGGCGTCGAGCCGGAGGAGGCCGCCGCGGCCGTCGCGGGCGAGTCCTCCACCGCGACGTGGACCGTAGTGTGGACAGACCGCCTCACCGCCTGCGAGCTCTACCGCGCCAAGGCCTACCGCGTGGACCCGGTGCCCAACCGTCCTGGCGAGTACTTCGCCTACATCGCCTACGACCTCGATCTGTTCGAGCCTGGCTCCATCGTCAACCTGACGGCCTCGATCATCGGCAACGTCTTCGGCTTCAAGGCCGTAAAGGCCCTGCGCCTCGAGGACATGCGCATCCCGGTGGCCTACCTCAAGACCTTCGACGGCCCGCCGACGGGCATCGTCGTCGAGCGCGAGCGCCTCGACAAGTTCGGCCGCCCGCTCCTGGGCGCCACGGTCAAGCCGAAGCTCGGGCTGTCGGGGCGCAACTACGGGCGCGTGGTCTACGAGGCGCTCAAGGGCGGGCTCGACTTCACCAAGGACGACGAGAACATCAACAGCCAGCCCTTCATGCACTGGCGCGACCGCTTCCTCTACTGCATGGAGGCCGTCAACCGCGCATCCGCCGCCACCGGCGAGGTCAAGGGCCACTACCTCAACGTCACGGCCGCCA
>WFOW01000013.1 GCA_015487895.1 Gammaproteobacteria bacterium
ACCGAGGCCGCGCTCTACGTGCTCGCCTCGCTCCTTGCGGCCGTGGCCGTGAGCACCGCCGGGGCCGTGGGCTTCGTCGGCCTGCTGGTGCCGCACGCGATGCGCCTGCTGGGCCTGCGCCGCCATCGCTGGCTGCTCGCCGCCGCGGCGCTCGCCGGCGGGGCCCTGCTCACGGCCGCCGACACCCTCGCCCGCGGCCTCGCCGCCCCCCGCGAGCTGCCGGTGGGCGTGGTGACGGCCCTGCTCGGGGTGCCCGCGTTCCTGGTGCTGCTGCGCCGCCACGGGACCGGCCGTGGCTGAGGCGGCGCCGCTGCTGGAGGCCGAGGGCCTGGCGCTCGCCGCCGGGGGACGAACGCTCGTGCGCGCGCTCGACCTGCGCCCGCGCCCGGGCGAGCTGTGGGCCGTGCTCGGCCCCAACGGCGCCGGCAAGACCACGCTGCTCCACGTGCTCGCGGGCCTGCGCCGGCCGGCCGCGGGCGAGGTGCGCGTCGGCGGGCGGCCCGTGGGCGCCCTGGGGCGCCGCCGCCTCGCCCGGCTGGTGGGGCTGCTGCCCCAGGAGGAGGAGCCGGGCCTGCCGGCCACGGCCCTCGAGCTCGCCCTGCTGGGGCGGCTGCCCCACCGCCCGCCCTGGCGCGGCGAGACCGCGGCCGACCTCGCCGCCGCGCGGGCCGCGCTCGCCGCCGTGGGGCTGGCGGGCCTGGAGGCGCGGCTGCTCGCCACGCTCTCCGGCGGCGAGCGGCGCCGCGCCGCCCTCGCCGCCCTCCTCGCCCAGGACCCCCCCGTATGGCTGCTCGACGAGCCGGCCGCGCACCTCGACCTGCCGCATCAGGTGGCCGTGATGCGCCTGCTGCGCGCGCGCGCCCGCGCGGGGCGCACCGTGCTCGCCACCCTGCACGACCCCAACCTCGCCGTGCGCTGGTGCACGCACGCGCTGGCGCTCATGCCGCAGGGCGTCCCCGTCGCGGGGACCGCCGCGGAGGTCCTCACCGCCGCGACGCTCGGGGCCCTCTACGGCCACCCCCTCGAGACCGGCCGGACCGCCTCGGGCCCGGTCTTCGTCCCCCGCCCCTGAGCCGCGCCCCGGCGGGGCACTATACTTGGCGGCAGGCCCGCGCCGGGGAAGCTCCATGTCCGCCAACCGGCTCATCGTCGCCTTCGCCGTCCTGGCCGTGGCCGTGGCGCTGTGGCTCGTGGCCACGCGGCCCGGGGGGCGCGAGGCCGAGACCCCGACGAGCGCGCCGGCCGCGGCCGGAGGCGCGGCCGAGGACCACGGCGAGGGGTCCGCGGCGCCCGTGCCCGAGCCCCCGGAGCAGGACCCGCGTTTCGGCACCGATCCCGAGCGCCACCACCTGCCCGAGCGCGCCGTCGACACCGACGACATCCCGAACATCGTCCTGCGCGCCGACGACCGCGACGACGAGCCCCTGCCCTACTACCGCATCGCCCCCGACACCTACATGCTCTACGGCAACATCGCCGAGGTGGACCGCTACAACCGCGGCTTCAACGGCAACGCCGGCTTCGTGGTCACCTCCGAGGGCGTGGTGGTGATCGACTCGCTCGGCACGCCCAAGCTCGGCCGCCGCCTCATCGCCACCATCCGCCAGGTCACGGGCGCGCCCATCCGCTACCTCGTCCTCACCCACAACCACCCGGACCACAGCTATGGCGCCGTCGCCTTCCGCCGCCTCGGCGGCGTGACCGTCGTCGCCCACGAGGGCACCCTCGACTACCTCGCCTCGGAGGCCCTGGAGCGCTCGGTCGCCTACCGCCGCAGCTTCATCCCGCAGGACATGGAGGGCTTCGAGCCGGTGGTGCCGGACGTGCTCCTCGGCGGCGCGCCGCGCCGGGCCCGCCTCACCATCCGCCTCGGCGGGCGCACCTTCGAGGTGTGGGACGCGGGCCGCCACCACTCCTACGGCGACCTGGTGGTGCACCAGGTCGAGGACGGCATCGTCTGGATCTCCGCCCTCGCCTTCAACCACCGGCTCACCTTCATGGGCGACGGCTCGCTGGAGGCGGCGCTCGCGGGCCAGGAATGGCTGCTCGGGCGCTTCGCGGACGCACGGCTCATGGTGCCGGGCCACGGCAGCGCCCAGACGCCGCCCTTCCCCATGGTGCGGCGCACCCGGGACTACATGCGCGCGCTCCAGGACTTCATGACCCGCGCGGTGGAAGAGGGGCTCGACCTGCAGGACGCCGTCGAGCGCGCCGAGAAGGACCCGCGCTTCGACCCCTGGCGCGGCGACCGCCTCTTCGAGCTCAACCACCGCCCCAACGCCAACTTCGTCTACCGGGAGGCCGAGCGCGCCCTGTTCGAGGACTAGGGCCCAGGCGCGCCGCCACCCGGACTTGACCCGGCCGCGCGGCGGAACCATATAGGGAGCGTCCCCCTGCGGACACCCCCGGCCGGGCGGCCGTGCCGCCGGCGGCATCGCCCTTTCCGGAAGGCCTGAAAGGCGCGCCCTTCAGGCCTTCCGTCGCGGCCAGGGACGGCTGCGGGACGGCCCACGCACAGGGAAGTGCGTGGCGACACACGGCCAATCGAAAATGGCTGCGAAGCGCTTCCGCGCTGGTCGGTCCGCGTAGCGGATCGGCCAGAGTGATCTTCCGCTTCACCGGACGAAGGGAGGGAGGAAGATGCTGCGTATCGCCCAGGTGGCGCCGCTCCACGAGCCCGTGCCGCCGCGCACCTACGGCGGCACCGAGCGGGTGGTCTCCTGGATCACCGAGGAGCTCGTGCGCCGCGGCCACGAGGTCACGCTCTACGCCAGCGGCGACTCGCGCACCGCCGCGCGCCTGGTGGCGGTCACCGACCGCGCCCTGCGCGGCCACCCCGAGTGCCGCGACCCCGTGGCGCGCCACGTGCGCCTGCTCGGGCGTGTGGCCGACGAGGCCGAATCCCACGACATCGTCCACTTCCACACCGACCACCTGCACTTTCCGCTGGCCCGGCGCCTGGCCGTGCCCCACGTGACGACCCTGCACGGGCGCCTGGACCTGCCGGACACGCGCGCGCTCTTCGAGGAGTTCCGCGACATCCCGGTGGTCTCGATCTCGGACGCCCAGCGCGCGCCCGTGCCCTTCGCCAACTGGCAGGCGACGATCCACCACGGCCTGCCGCGCGACCTGCACCGCTTCCACCCGCGCCACGAGGGCTACCTCGCCTTCATCGGGCGCTTCTCGCCGGAGAAGGGCGCGCACCTGGCGATCGAGATCGCCCGCCGCGCGGGCCTGCCCATCCGCGTGGCGGCCAAGGTCTGCGAGGCCAACCGCGCCTACTACGAGGAGGTGATCCGCCCCCTGCTGCGCGAGCCCTTCGTCGAGTACGTGGGCGAGGTGGGCGGCGCCGACAAGGACGCCTTCCTCGGCGGGGCGCTGGCGGTGCTGTTCCCCATCGACTGGCCCGAGCCCTTCGGCCTGGTGATGGTCGAGGCCATGGCCTGCGGCACGCCCGTCATCGCCTTCCGCCGCGGCTCGGTGCCGGAGGTGATGGTCGACGGCGTCACGGGCTTCGTGGTGGACGGCGTCGGCGAGGCGGTGCGCGCGGTCGAGCGCGTCGCCGGGCTCGACCGCGCCGCCTGCCGGCGCGTCTTCGAGGAGCGCTACACCGTCGAGCGCATGGTCGACCGCTACGAGGCGCTCTACGAGCGGCTGCTGCGCGGGCGCATGCGGCCGCGCCTGGTCGGCTGAGGCGGCGGCGCCGGTGGACACCCGCCGGCGCCTTGCCGATACTTCCTGCCGCCGGAGCCGGCGGGCCGCACCCCGATGGACGACGTCATCCGCGTCGACGACGAGTACTACGTCCTCGCCACCTCCTCGCGCGTGGACGACCGCACGCGCGTGCTCAAGCACGGCGAGACCTTCGCCGTCTTCGACCGCCACGGCGACATCCACGCCCTCGGCCGCAGCCCGCACGGCATCTTCCACGAGGGCACGCGCTTCGTCTCGCGCCTGGAGCTGCTGCTGGAGGAGGCCGGCCGCCCGCTGCTGCTCAACTCCTCGGTCAAGGAGGACAACACGCTGCTGGTGGCCGACCTCGCCAACCCCGAGCTCCACGACCGCGCGCACGGCACCGTCGCCCAGGGCGAGATCCACCTCTTCCGCGCCAAGCTGCTGTGCGACGGCGCCTGCCACGAGCACCTGCGCGTGGTCAACTACGGGCTGCGGCCCGTGACCCTGCGCCTCATCACCACCTTCGACGCCGACTACGCCGACATCTTCGAGGTGCGCGGGGCGCGGCGCGCCCGCCGCGGCGAGCGGCTCCGGACCCTGCGCCACGAGGGCACCGTCGTGCTCGGCTACCGCGGCCTGGACGGCGTCGTGCGGCGCACGCGCATCCGCTTCGACCCCGCCCCGCACGAGCTCGGCGACGACCACGCGGTGCACGTGCTCGAGCTCGCCCCCAAGGGCGAGGTGAGCCTCTACCTCGCGGTCTCGTGCGAGACCGGCGAGGAGGCGCCGGCCTCCGAGGCCACCTACGTGACGGCGCTCTCCTGCGCCTGCGCCGAGCTCGACCGCATGCGCGCCGACGAGTGCGAGGTCTTCACCTCTAACGAGCAGCTCAACGACTGGATCAACCGCTCGCGCGCCGACCTGCACATGCTGGTCAGCCGCACCGAGCACGGCCTCTACCCCTACGCCGGCGTGCCCTGGTTCAGCACCCCCTTCGGCCGCGACGGCATCGTCACCGCGCTGGAGTACCTGTGGGTGAACCCGGGCATCGCCCGCGGCGTGCTCGCCTACCTCGCCGCCACCCAGGCCACCGAGGAGGTGCCGGAGCAGGACGCCGAGCCGGGCAAGATCCTGCACGAGACGCGCCGCGGCGAGATGGCCGCCCTCGGCGAGATCCCCTTCGGGCGCTACTACGGCACCGTCGACGCCACCCCGCTGTTCGTCATGCTCGCCGGCGCCTACTGGCGCCGCACGGGCGACCGCCCCTTCCTCGAGTCCATCTGGCCCAACATCGAGGCGGCCCTCGAGTGGATCGACCGCTACGGCGACTGCGACGGCGACGGCTTCGTCGAGTACGCGCGCCACACCGAGCGCGGCTTGGTCAACCAGGGCTGGAAGGACTCCGACGACGCCGTCTTCCATGCCGACGGGGAGCTCGCCCGGGGTCCCATCGCCCTGTGCGAGGTGCAGGGCTACGTCTACGCCGCCAAGCGCGCCGCCGCGGGGCTCGCCGAGCTCATGGGCGAGCGGGCGAACGCCGAGCGCCTGCGCGCCGAGGCCGCGCGCCTGCGCGAGCGCTTCAACGAGGCCTTCTGGCTGGACGATCTCGGCACCTACGCGCTCGCCCTGGACGGCGACAAGCGCCCCTGCCGCGTGCGCAGTTCCAACGCCGGCCACGCGCTGCTCACGGGCATCGCCGATCCCATGCACGCGCGCCGCCTGGTCGAGACGCTGCTCGCGCCGGCCTCCTTCTCCGGCTGGGGCATCCGCACCATCGCCGAGGGCGAGCGCCGCTACAACCCCATGAGCTACCACAACGGCTCCATCTGGCCGCACGACAACGCCCTCATCGCCGCGGGCTTCGCCCGCTACGGCTTCCAGCGCCGCGCCCTCGACGTGCTCACGGGGCTGTTCAACGCCAGCATCTTCATGGACCTGCACCGCCTGCCGGAGCTCTTCTGCGGCTTCCCGCGCCGGCCCGGCGAAGGGCCGACGCTCTACCCCGTCGCCTGCATCCCCCAGGCGTGGGCCGCGGCCACGCCCTTCTACCTGCTGCAGGCCTGCCTCGGGCTGGGCTTCTCGCACGAGAAGCCCCAGATCCGCTTCACGCACCCGGTGCTGCCGGACTACGTCGAGTGGGTCGAGATCCGCGGCCTGCGCGTCGGCGGCGGCGAGGTGGACCTCGCGCTGCGCCGCCACGCCCAGGACGTCGGCATCAACGTGCTGCGCAAGGAGGGCGACGTCGAGGTCGCCGTCTTCGTCTGATGCCCGAGACACCCCTCGAGGCCCTGCTCCTCGCCTGGCTGCCGCGCCTGGGGCTGGGGCTGGCGGTGGCGGCCGCCTTCTGGCTGGCGGGCGTGGCCGCGCGCGGCGCCCTGCTGCGCGTCGCCGCGCGCATGGAGGCGGGGCGCGATGCGGTCGTGCGCCTGCTCGGCCGGGTGGCGCACCTCGGCCTGGTGCTGGTG
>WFOW01000014.1 GCA_015487895.1 Gammaproteobacteria bacterium
GTCCTTGATGCGCGCGGTGGGGAAGTCGCAGACGTAGGCGTAGAGGTGCCCCTCGTCGAGGGCGGCGCACACCGCCGCCTCGTCGACGATCTCGCCGCGGGCGAAGTTGAGCACCACCGCCCCCTTGCGCATGCGGCGGATGCGCTCGGCGTTGATCATGCGGCGCGTCTCGTCGGTCAGCGGGACGTGGAAGGTGACGAAGTCCACGCGCGCGAGCAGGTCGTCCACGCTCGCGCCCTGCTCGACCTCGGAGGAGAGCTGCCAGGCGCGCTCGACCGTGATGTCCGGGTCGTAGCCGATCACCTTCATGCCGAGGGCCAGCGCCGCGTTGGCGACCTTGACGCCGATGGCGCCGAGGCCGATGACGCCGAGCGTGCGGCCCGGCAGCTCGAAGCCGCGGAAGCGCCTCTTGTTGGCCTCGACCTCGCGGTGGATGGCCTCGTCGTCGCCCTCGAGCCCGCGCACGTAGTCCCAGGCCTGGCAGACGTTGCGCGCGGCCACCAGCATCCCCGCCAGCACCAGCTCCTTGACCGCGTTGGCGTTGGCCCCGGGGGCGTTGAACACCGGGATGCCGCGGCGGGTCATCTCGGCGACGGGGATGTTGTTGACCCCGGCGCCGGCGCGCGCGATCGCCTTGACCGTGGGCGGGATCTCCATGCCGTGGAGGTCGCGCGAGCGCACGAGGATGGCGTCCGGGCTGCTGATCTCGGAGGCCACCTCGTAGCGGTCGCGCGGCAGGCGCTCCAGCCCCGCCACCGAGATGTTGTCCAGCGTGAGGATGCGGAAGACCCGCTTGCCGTCGTTGCCGTTCTCAGCCATGGCGCCGCTCGAAGTCCCGCATGAACTCGACCAGCCGGTCCACGCCCTCCTCGGGCATGGCGTTGTAGATGCTCGCCCGCATGCCGCCCACGGAGCGGTGCCCCTTGAGCGCCACCAGCCCCGCGGCCTTCGCCTCTTCGAGGAAGGTCGCATCGAGCGCCGGGTCGGCGAGCGTGAAGGGCACGTTCATCCACGAGCGGCAGGCGGGGTCGACCGGGTTGCGGTAGAAGCCCGAGGCATCGATGGCCGCATAGAGCTTCTCGGCCTTGCGCCGGTTGCGCTCGGCCATGGCCTCGAGCCCGCCCTGCTCAAGGATCCACCGGAAGACGAGCCCGGCCAGGTACCAGGCGAAGGTCGGCGGGGTGTTGAGCATGGAGCCCGCCTCGGCGTGGGCCGCGTAGTCGAGCATGGTGGGCGTTCCGGGCAGGGTCTCGCCGACCAGGTCCTTGCGCACGATCACCACGGTCAGCCCCGCCGGGCCGATGTTCTTCTGGGCGCCGGCGTAGATCAGCCCGAAGCGGCTCACGTCGATGGGGCGCGAGAGGATGGTCGAGGACATGTCGGCGACCAGGGGCACGTCGCCCGTGTCCGGGATCCAGTGGAACTCGACGCCGCCGATGGTCTCGTTCGGCGTGTAGTGGACGTAGGCCGCCTGCGGATCGAGGCGCCAGGACTCGCGCGGCGGGATGGTGGTGTAGCCCTCGGCCTCCGAGCTCGCCGCCACGTTGACCTCGCAGTAGCGGCGCGCCTCCTTGATCGCCTTCCTCGACCACAGGCCCGTGTCCAGGTAGTCCGCGCGCCCGCGGCCGCGCAGCAGGTTCATGGGCACCATGGCGAACTGGCTCGTCGCCCCGCCCTGCAGGAAGAGCACGTGGTAGTCGTCGGGGACGCCCATGAGGCGGCGCAGGTCGGCCTCCGCCTGGCGGGCGATGGAGACGAACTCCTCGCCGCGGTGGCTCATCTCCATCACGGACATGCCGGTGCCATGCCAGTCGAGGAGCTCCGCGCGCGCGCGCTCGAGCACCGCCTCGGGCAGCATGGCCGGGCCGGCGCTGAAGTTGTAGACCCTCGTCATCGTCTCGCTCGCTCTCCCCCCAAGATCAGGCTGCGGGCGTGGCCGCCCGCAGGTCGTGGACCGTGGATGCGCGCCGCGGACCGCCCCCGCGGCCTGCGGCGCGCCCTTCACCGCCGCGCTCAGGCCGGCTCGCCGCCGGGGCCGTCGCCGTCCTCGGCGATGCGCTCGACGCCCGCCAGGCGCTCGCCCTCGGCGAGGCTGATGAGCTTGACCCCCTGCGTGTTGCGCCCCATCACCGAGACCTCGCGCGCGCGCGTGCGCACCAGCGTGCCGCGGTCGGTGATGAGCATGATCTCGTCGTCGTCGCCCACCAGCACCGCGCCGACCACCGCGCCGTTGCGCGCCGTGGTGCGGATGGAGATCACGCCCTGCCCGCCGCGCCCGTGCACGGGATAGTCCGAGACCGGCGTGCGCTTGCCGTAGCCGTTCTCGGTCGCGGTGAGCACGTGGCCGCCGTCGGCGACGATGAGCGAGATCACGCGCTGGCCCGGCATGAGCTGCATGCCGCGCACCCCGCGCGCCGCGCGCCCCATGGGACGCACGTCCGACTCGCGGAAGCGCACGGCCTTGCCGGCGTCGCTGAACAGCATCACCTCGCGCGTGCCGTCGGTCAGCGCCGCGCCGACGAGCTCGTCGCCCTCGCGCAGCTCGCAGGCGATGATGCCGCTCGGCCGCGGCCGCGAGAACTCCTCCAGCGGCGTCTTCTTGACCGTGCCGAGGGCGGTGGCCATGAACACGTAGCGGCCCTCGGTGTAGTCGCGCACGGGCAGCACCGTGCCGATGCGCTCGCCCTCCTCCAGCGGCAGCAGGTTGACGATGGGCCTGCCGCGCGCGGCGCCGCCCACCATGGGCAGCTCGTAGACCTTGAGCCAGTAGAGGCGCCCGCGGCTCGAGAAGCACAGCAGCGTGTCGTGGGTGTTGGCGACGAAGAGCTTCTCGATGAAGTCCTCCTCGCGCACGCGCGCCGCGCGCCGGCCGCGCCCGCCGCGCCGCTGGGCGCGGTAGTCGGCCACCGGCTGCGCCTTGGCGTAGCCCGCGTGCGAGAGGGTGACGACCACGTCCTCTTCCGTGATGAGGTCCTCGATGGAGAGGTCCTCGTGCGTCTCCCGGATCTCCGTGCGGCGCTCGTCGCCGTAGCGCTCGCGGACCTCGACCAGCTCCTCGCGGATGACGGCCATCAGGCGCCGCGGATCCGCGAGGATGCGCATGAGCTCGCGGATGGTCTCGAGCAGCTCGCCGTACTCCTGGACGATCTTGTCCTGCTCCAGGCCCGTGAGGCGGTGCAGGCGCAGGTCGAGGATGGCCTGGGCC
>WFOW01000015.1 GCA_015487895.1 Gammaproteobacteria bacterium
CGCCGGCACCCACCGTGAGCGAGCCCGTCACGCCGCGCAGGGCGTAGTCGGCACGCACGCCCAGGCTGCGCGCGCGGTCGTCCGTCAGCGTGCTCGGGCTCACGCCTGCCGGCACGGAGATCGGGCGCACGCGTGCCCATTCCGCGCCCCCCGAAAGCCCCGTCAGCACCTTGAGGACAGGTTCGACGAACTGGTAGCCCACCTGGAGCGCCGCGCCGTCCCGGCGGGAGGTCGCGAGATCCGGCAGGTCGTCGACGTTGTTGCGCACCCGCTCGAGCGTGAGGGCGGCCCCGAGGGCGCCGCGCTGCATGGCCAGCTCGAGACGCGTCGCGCGCTGGTCCGCCTCCCCGGCCGGATCGAGCAGCGAGCGGAAGTAGGGTCCGGTCTCGCCGTGGCTCAGCGTGAGCGCCCAGTCCGACGGCGTGCGGCCCGAGGCGCCGGTCTGGAAGCGCCACTGCATGCCGAGCACATAGGCCTCGTCCGTGAATGTGCCCAGCACCGCGCCGCGCCCGTCCGGATCCCAGCTCGTGCGCGCGAGCTCGGCGTGCAGCCGCAGCCGCCCGTCGCGCAGGCTGCTGTCGAGCGAGACGGCATGGCCGCGCCCGCGCTCGCCGTCGGGGCTGCCGAGGACGCCCTCGCCGCCCGTCGGCGTCTCGCCGGCGTAGGTGCGCGCGCCGATGACCAGGCGTTCGGGCCGCTCCGCGAGCGGAAAGACGGTGAGCTGCGCTCCCGAGACCCGGTTGCGCGCGTCGGTGACGCCCAGCCCCCGGCGGAAGCCCGTGACCGGCTCGCCGCGCGCGCCGAAGGCCTTGAAACGCACCCGCGAGCGCGTCCGCTCGCCGATGCCGACGCCGATGCCGCGGTTCAGGACGTCGCCACCGAGCAGGCTCGTCTCGAAGCCCCGCGGCTGCCCGACGGTGAGGCCGAGCATGCGCCACTCGTGGCGGAGCTCGTACGACTGGAGGTCCACGGGCCGGCCGCTCGGCGAGCCGCTGCCGCTGCTGTCGTAGCCGAGCCCGAGCCGCCCGGTCGCGCGCCACTCGCCGTCGGCCACGCCCGCCGCGAGGTCGAGCCCGCCCTGCCCGGCCATCACGGGGCCGTCGTCCAGGTCATCGCTCGCCCCCACGCGGCGCGTCACGTCGAGGCTCGCGCCCACGCTGCCACGCATCTCGCGGAACGCGCGGCTCTGGCGCACCTCCACCCGCCACACGGCGCGCTCGGCGATGGAGCCGTCCGGCAGGTACTCGACGACGCGCACCTCGTGGTCGCCGTAGGCGAACGGCTCGACCGGCGTGAAGACCGCGTATTCGCCCTCGCGCCGGAGGAAGCGCGTGACGTCGATGCCGTCGACCTCGAGGGCCAGGCGGCGCAGCACCTCAACCGGGACGTCGGGTGCGACGCGGATCCGGATCGGGTCGCGGGGACCGCGCCACCCCCGATCCGGGGCCGCCAGCTCGAACCCCGCGCCCGCCAGCAGCGGTGGGGGAAGACAGGCCAGGAACGCCGAGAGGCCCGCGACGCGGGCGACCTCACGGACGCGCAACCCCATCCTCACGCCGTCGCTCCCCGCGGCACCTTGGGCCTCGCCTCGCTTTCCGCCTTCGTTGTTCTTCTTCGGCCCGCCTGAGCGATGCCCTCGGGGGGGAGCACGGCGCGCCTTCCTAGGTCGCCAAGTCTAGGGAGACCGTCCCCGCCGCGCAAGCGCGCGCGCAGGGGCTCCTTGACTCCGTACCCCGGTACGGCATGCAGGCTGTCCGCACGCTAGGCAGGAGACCCCGGAGGTGCAGCGATGCGGCAGGCAGCCACTGTAAAGAATCTCGACACCCGTTCCGCCGACGGTGCCGCCGAAGGGACGGGCGCCCCGGCGGCGCCCCGCGCGGGGCGGCCGCTGCTCGTCGCGGCGCTCGCCGCCATCGGCGCCTCGCTGTGCTGCGTGGTGCCCTTCGTGCTGCTCGCCCTCGGCATCGGCGGCGCCTGGCTCGCCAGCCTGCGCGCGCTCGAGCCCTACCGGCCGCTGTTCGTGGCCGCGGTGCTCGTCCTCCTCGGGCTCGCCTTCCACCGGCTCTACATCGCGCCGCGCCGTTGCGCCGAGGGCCAAGTCTGCGCGGCGCCCGCGGTGCTGCGCCGCCAGCGCCTGATCTTCTGGATCGTGAGCGCGGCGCTGCTCGCGCTCGTCGCCTTCCCCTGGTATGGCCCGCTGCTGCTCGGCTGAACGCCAGCGGCCGGCACATCCCTCGACGTGACGCAGGAGGAATGAAGATGACCCACAGCAAACGTGCGGCGATCCTCTGGCCGGCTCTCGTCCTGCTCGCGGGCCTGTGGCTTACGGCAGGTGCGAGCCCGTCCGTCGCCCGGGCCGCCGGCGCCGCGCAGGAGGCGGCGCGGCGCACGATCGTCCTCGACGTGGACGGCATGACCTGTGACATGTGCCCGATCACCGTGCGCAAGGCGCTCGAGAAGGTGCCGGGCGTCACGGAGGTGGAGGCCAGGTACGAGGGCGATGGCCGCGGCTGGGCGCGCGTCACCTTCGACCCGCGGCGCACGACCGTCGAAGAGCTGACTAAGGCGACGGCGAAGGCGGGCTATTCCTCGCGGCCGCGCGCCGACGGCGGGGAAGGGGGCTGAGCCATGGTCACGTTCGCCCTTCGCATCGAGGGCATGACCTGCGAGCGCTGCGCCGAGACCGTGCGCCAGGCGCTGGAGTCGCTGCCGCAGGTGCGCGCGCGCGTCTCCTACCCCTCGGCCGTCGCCGAGGTGGAGGCCCCGGCCGGCACGGACGCCGCGGCGCTCGTCGAGGCCGTGCGCCGCGCGGGCTACGGCGCCGAGCCGCTCGCGCCCGGCGCGCGCCGCACGGGCGGCGGCGACGGCACGGGGCTGCACGTGGCCGTCGTCGGCGGCGGGTCGGCCGCCTTCGCCTGCGCGCTGCGCGCCGCCGAGCGCGGCGCACGCGTGACCATTATCGAGGCCGGCACCATCGGCGGCACCTGCGTCAACGTCGGCTGCGTGCCCTCCAAGATCCTGCTGCGCCAGGCCCACGTGCGCCACCTCGCGGACCGCCACCCCTTCGAGGGGCTGGAGCGGCGCGCGCTCGCGGCCGACGCCGCCGCGCTCGCCGCCCAGCGCGCGGCCCGAGTCGCCGAGCTGCGGCACGCCAAGTACGAGGCGCTGGTCGAAGCCAACCCCGCCATCATGCTGGTGCGCGGCCGCGCGCGCTTCGAGGACGCGCACACGCTGCGCGTGGCGCTCGCCAGCGGCGGCGAGCGCACGATCCATGCCGACCGCATCCTGATCGCCACCGGCGCGCGCCCGGCCGTGCCCGCTGTGCCAGGGCTTGACGATACGCCCTACTGGACCTCCACCGAGGCGCTCGCCGCCGGCCACGTGCCGGCCTCGCTGCTGGTGCTCGGCGGCTCCGCCGTCGGCCTCGAGCTCGCGCAGGGCTTCGCGCGGCTCGGCGCTCGCGTCACCGTGCTGGAGCTCGCCGACCGCATCCTGCCGCGGGCCGACGCCGACGTGTCGGCGGCCCTGCACGCGGCCCTCGAGGCCGAGGGGATCGCGATCCGCACGGGCACGGCGGCCGGCCGTGTGGCCCACCGTGACGGCCGTTTCCGCATCGAGACCGCCGACGGGGCGTTCAAGGCCGAGGCGCTGCTGGTCGCCACCGGCCGGCGCCCCAACACCGATGGCCTCGGGCTCGAGCGCGCCGGCGTCGAGACCGACGCGCGCGGCGCCATCGTCGTCGACGAGCGCCTGCGCACCTCGGCGCCCGACGTCTACGCCGCCGGCGACTGCGCCGCCCTGCCCCAGCTCGTCTACGTCGCCGCCGCGTCCGGCACGCGCGCAGCCGAGAACATGACGGGCGGCGAGGCGCGGCTCGACCTCGACGTGCTTCCCTGGGTCGTCTTCACGGACCCGCAGGCCGCGGGGGTGGGGCTGACCGAGGCCGAGGCGCGCGCGCGCGGGCTGGAGGTGGAGACGCGCGCGCTCGCGCTCGACCAGGTGCCCGCGGCGCTGGCCCGCTTCGACACGCGCGGCATGCTCAAGCTCGTCGCCGAGCGCGCCACAGGCCGCCTGCTCGGCGCGCACGTGGTCGCGGCCGAGGGCGGCGAGGCGATCCAGTCGGCGGCGCTCGCCCTGCGCGCGGGGCTGACGGTGCACGACCTCGGCGAGCAGCTCTTCCCCTATCTCACGATGGTCGAGGGCCTGCGCCTGTGCGCGCAGATCTTCGAGCGCGACGTCGCGCAGCTCTCCTGCTGCGCCGGCTGACGGCACCGGCGGCGGCAAGGCCGGAGAGCCACGGGCGCGGGGAGCACCCTCTCCCCGCCCCTCGGAGGGAGGAGGCCGGGTGAGCCGGCACGGGGGCCTGCCTCAGGGCGAGGCCACCCGGGCCACCGCCTCCGCCACCTGGCGCGCCAGCGCCTCGACCTCGGCCGGGTCCGGCCCCTCCACCATCACCCGCACCACGGGCTCGGTGCCCGAGGGCCGCAGCAGCACGCGCCCGCGGCCGGCGAGCGCGGCCTCGGCCTCGCGCACGGCCTCGCGCACGGGACCCGCCTCGACCACCGTGCGGTCGCCCGTCTCGAGGGGCACGTTGACCATGTGCTGGGGGAGCTTGTCCATGCCCTGCTTGAGCCCGTGCAGGTCCTCGCCCGAGAGCACCAGCTCCTCGAGGACCTGCAGCGCGGAGACGATGCCGTCGCCCGTCGTGACCCGGTCGAGGCAGATGAGGTGGCCGGAGGTCTCGCCGCCGAGCACGGCCTCGCGCTCGCGCATGCGCTCGAGCACGTAGCGGTCGCCGACGGCCGCCCGCTCCAGCCCGACGCCCAGCCCCTCCAGCGCCCGCTCCAGGCCGTAGTTGGTCATCAGGGTGCCGACCACCGGCCCGCGCAGGCGCCCGCGCCGCCGCCAGCCGCGCGCGAGGATCCAGAGCAGCTCGTCGCCGTCGACCACCTCGCCGCGCCCGTCGACCATGACCACGCGGTCGCCGTCGCCGTCGAAGGCGATGCCGAGGTCGGCGCCGCGCTCGCGCACGGCGGCCTGCAGGGCCTGCGGCTGGGTCGAGCCGCAGCCCGCGTTGATGTTGAGCCCGTCGGGCGCGACGCCGATGGCGTGCACGCGCGCGCCGAGCTCGTCGAAGACCGCCGGGGCGACGTGATAGGTCGCCCCGTGCGCGCAGTCGACGACGATGCTGAGCCCCTCGAGGCTGCGCACCTCCGAAAGGGTGCTCTTGCAGAACTCGATGTAGCGGCCGGCGGCGTCCTCGACGCGCTCGGCCCTGCCGAGACCGACGGCGTCCATGGTCTCGAAGGGGCGCTCGAGCTCGGCCTCGATCGCCTCCTCCACCGCATCCGGCAGCTTGCACCCCTCGCGCGAGAAGAACTTGATGCCGTTGTCGTAGTAGGGGTTGTGCGAGGCGGAGATGACGATGCCGGCGTCGGCGTGCAGCGTGCGCGTGAGGTAGGCGATGGCCGGGGTCGGCATCGGGCCGAGGAGGCGGATGTCGATCCCGGCTGCCGAGAGCCCTGCCTCCAGGGCGGACTCGAACATGTAGCCCGAGATGCGCGTGTCCTTGCCGATGAGCACGCGCCCGCTGCCGCTGCCGCGCGCGAGCACGCGTCCCGCGGCCCAGCCCAGGCGGAGCACGAACTCCGCCGTGATCGGCGGCCGCCCCACCCGGCCGCGGATCCCGTCGGTGCCGAAGTAGCGCCTGCGGGGCATGCTCCTCCCTCCCTGCGGTGGCGGACCCCGGCAGTATAGCGGGCCCGCCTCAGGGCCGGCACAGGGGCCAGGCGACGCGCAGCGCCTCCACCGTGGGCGCCACGTCATGGACGCGGACGACCGCGGCCCCCTTGCAGGCGGCGACCACCGCGGCGGCGACGCTCCCGTGCAGGCGCCGCTCCACCGGCGCGTCCCCGAGCAGGGCGC
>WFOW01000016.1 GCA_015487895.1 Gammaproteobacteria bacterium
ATGTGTATAAGAGACAGCCCGTCCTCCGCCCTCCCCGTCGCGGGCCCGGTCTCCAGACCGCACGCACCACAGACGCCGGAGGAGGGCCGCACCGATGGAGACCGAGACCCGGGCGCCGGAAGCCACCGTCGCCGTCCCGCCCGTCCATGCCGACGCGCCGCCCGCGAACGCCCCGCGCACGGCCTACCGCGTCATCCGCCGCAACGGCAAGCTCACGGGCTTCGACCCGACCAAGATCCAGGTGGCCATGACCAAGGCCTTCCTGGCGGTGGAGGGCGGCACCGCGGCGGCCAGCCGCCGCATCCACGAGACCGTCGAGGCCCTCACCCGCCAGGTGGTCGAGGCCCTGACGCGGCGCCAGCCCGGCGGCGGAACCTTCCACATCGAGGACATCCAGGACCAGGTGGAGCTCGCCCTCATGCGGGCCGGCCACCACAAGGTGGCGCGCGCCTACGTGCTCTACCGCGAGGCGCGCGCGCGCGAGCGCGCCGCCCGCCAGGCCGCCGAGGCGCAGGAGGCGGCGGCCGCCGCGCCCGGCCTGAGCTGGGTGCGCGCCGACGGCAGCCGCGCGCCGCTCGACCGCGAGACCCTCCTCGCCCGCCTCGAGGAGCCCTGCCGCGGGCTCGAGGGCGCCGACCCCGGGCGCATCGCCGAGGAGGCGATGAAGGGGCTCTACGACGGCATCGGCGAGGACGAGCTCGACCAGGCCCTGCTGCTCGCCGCGCGCGGGCTGATCGAGCGCGACCCCGACCACGACCTCGTGGCCGCGCGGCTGCTGCTCGCGCGCCTGCGCCGCGAGGCCTGCGCCTTCCTCGGCCTCGAGCCTCCCGCGGGCGGCGAGGGCATGGCGCGCCTCTACCCCGAGGCGCTCGCCGCCTTCGTGCGCCGCGGCATCGAGCTCGAGCTGCTCGACCCGCGGCTCGCCGAGTTCGACCTGGAGGCCCTCGGCCGCGCGCTGCGGCCCGAGCGCGACCTCGCCTTCCGCTACCTCGGCCTGCAGACCCTCTACGACCGCTACTTCCAGCGCTGGGAGGGCACGCGCTTCGAGCTGCCGCAGGTCTTCTTCATGCGGGTGGCCATGGGGCTCGCGCTCAACGAGGTCGACCGCGAGGCGCGCGCGGCGGAGTTCTACGAGCTGCTGTCGCGCTTCGACTTCATGAGCTCCACGCCCACCCTGTTCAACTCGGGCACCACGCGCCCGCAGCTCTCGAGCTGCTACCTCACCACCGTGCCCGACGACCTCGACGGCATCTTCACCGCCATCCGCCACAACGCCCTGCTGTCGAAGTTCGCCGGCGGCCTCGGCAACGACTGGACGCGGGTGCGGGGCATGGGCGCCCACATCAAGGGCACCAACGGCACCAGCCAGGGCGTGATCCCCTTCCTCAAGGTCGCCAACGACACGGCGGTGGCCGTCAACCAGGGCGGGCGGCGCAAGGGCGCCGTGTGCGCCTATCTCGAGGTCTGGCACATCGACTTCGAGGACTTCCTCGAGCTGCGCAAGAACACCGGCGACGAGCGCCGCCGCACCCACGATATGAACACCGCCGCCTGGGTGCCGGACCTGTTCATGAAGCGCGTGGCCGAGGACGGCGAGTGGAGCCTCTTCTCGCCGGACGAGGTGCCGGACCTGCACGAGCGCTACGGGCGCGACTTCGAGGAGGCCTACCTCCGCTACGAGGAGCGGGCGCTGCGCGGGGAGCTGCGCGTGCACCGGCGCGTGCGCGCCGTGGAGCTGTGGCGGCGCATGCTCACCATGCTCTTCGAGACCGGGCACCCGTGGATCACCTTCAAGGACCCCTGCAACGTGCGCTCGCCCCAGCGGCACGCCGGCGTGGTCCACTCCTCCAACCTGTGCACCGAGATCACGCTCAACACCTCGGACGAGGAGATCGCCGTCTGCAACCTGGGCTCGGTCAACCTCGCCAACCACCTCGGCCCCGACGGCCTGGACCACGAGAAGCTGCGGCGCACCGTGCGCACCGCCATGCGCATGCTCGACAACGTCATCGACATCAACTACTACACCGTGCCGCACGCGCGCCGCGCCAACCTGCGCCACCGTCCGGTGGGCCTCGGCATCATGGGCTTCCAGGACCTGCTGCACCGTCTCGGCGTGCCCTACGCCTCCGAGGAGGCGGTGGAGATCGCCGACCGCACCATGGAGGCGGTGAGCTACTACGCCATCGAGGCCTCCTCGGACCTCGCCCTCGAGCGCGGCCGCTACCCGAGCTACGAGGGCTCGCTCTGGAGCCAGGGCGTCCTGCCCATCGACTCCATCGGGCTGCTCGAGCGCGAGCGCGGCGGCTTCCTGGACGTGGACCGCTCCTCGACGATGGACTGGGAGGCCCTGCGCGCGAAGGTGCGCGCCCAGGGCATGCGCAACTCCAACTGCCTGGCGATCGCGCCCACGGCCACCATCGCCAACATCTGCGGGGTCTCGCCCAGCATCGAGCCCACCTTCCAGAACCTCTACGTCAAGTCCAACCTCTCGGGCGAGTTCACCGTGGTCAACCCGCACCTGGTGCGCGAGCTCAAGGCGCGCGACCTGTGGGACGAGGTCATGGTGCACGACCTCAAGTACTACGACGGCTCGCTCGCGCCCATCGACCGCGTCCCGGAGGACCTCAAGCGCCTCTACGCCACGGCCTTCGAGATCGACCCGCGCTGGCTGGTCGAGGCCGCGGCGCGCCGGCAGAAGTGGATCGACCAGTCGCAGAGCCTGAACCTCTACCTCGCCGAGCCCTCCGGCCGCAAGCTCGATGCGCTCTACAAGCTCGCCTGGGTGCGCGGGCTCAAGACCACCTACTACCTGCGCACGCGCGCCGCCACCGCGGTGGAGAAGGTGGCCGTGCGCGACGACGCGCAGGCGCCCGCCGGCGGCGGCAACGGCGCGGGCGGCCACGAGGGCGCCGTCTGCGGCCTCGACGGCGAGTGCGAGGCGTGCCAGTAACGGTCAACGGCCAACAGTGGACGGTTGACGGAAGCGGAACAGCAAACACGCCTCGCCAGAGGCGATCCGCTTGCCGTTCACCGTTCACCGTTCACCGAAAACCTTTTCCGGAGGAATGGAGATGCTGAACTGGGACGATCCCCTGGCCCCCTTCACCGGCGGCGCGCGCGGCGGGCCCGCTCCCGAGGCGGAGGCCGCGCCGGAACTCGGGCCGCGTCCGCCCGCGCCGGCCGTGCCGGAGCGGCCGCGGGCGGCGCCGCCCGCCGCGGCGCCCGCCCCCGCCGAGGAGGCCATGCCCGTGGCGGCCGAGCCCGTGCGCGTGGAGGACAAGCGCGCCGTCAACGGCAAGGCCGACATCAACCAGCTCGCGCCCTTCCGCTACCCCTGGGCGTGGAGCTTCTTCCTGAACGCCAACAAGAACCACTGGACGCCGCTGGACATCAACATGCTCCAGGACGTCCACGACTACAAGCACCGCCTCACCGCCGAGGAGCGCCACCTCTACACCAACGTGCTCGCCTACCTGACGACGGCCGACGTGCTTGCCATGCGCAACATCGGCCTGGCGGTGATGGAGAAGATGACGGCGCCGGAGCTGCAGATCTACCAGGCGCGCCAGGTCTACGAGGAGGCGCTGCACACCTGGACCTACCAGCACTGCATCGAGACCATCGGCCTCGACCAGGGCGAGATCTACAACCGCTACCGCGTGGTGCCCGAGATCCACCGCAAGGTGGCCATCACCAACCGCCGCCTCAAGGCCGTGCTGCGCGCCGACATCGACCTCTCCGACCGCGACGAGCTCCACACCTTCCTGCTCTCCTACCTCTTCTTCGCCGCGGTCTTCGAGGGCTGCTGGTTCTACAACGGCTTCAGCCCCATCTTCGCCCTGCAGCGCCGCGGCCTGATGCGCGGCACGGGCGAGCAGCTCCAGTACATCATGCGCGACGAGGTCATGCACTGCGCCTTCGGTCTGCGCGTGGTGCGCACCATCATGGAGGAGGAGGGCATCCGGCCCGACCCGCGCGCGGTGCGCGAGATGTGGGAGGAGGCCGAGGCGGCCGAGTCCGGCTACGCGCGCTACATCTGCCCCGAGCCCATCCTCGGCTACTCCGCCGAGGACCACATCGAGCAGTTCCGCTACGTGGCCAACCGCCGTGCCCGGCGCGTGGGGCTGGAGGAGCCCTTCCCGGGCGCGCGTTGCGCCCTGCCCTGGCTCGACGAGCAGGCCAACATCCGCAAGGAGAAGAACTTCTTCGAGACCCGCGTCATCGAGTACCAGACGGGCGCCGCCCTCAGCTGGGACTGAGCCGGAGGAGACGACGATGCGCAGCGCGACCCGCCCCGCCCCCGCCGGCCGCCGCACCGTAGTCGACGTGGCCGCGACCGTCGAGGAGTACCTGCGCCGCCGCGACTGGCGCGTGCGCGCCAACGCCAACCAGGGCTACTCCCTCGGCGGCCTCATCCTCAACGTCTCCGGCAAGGTGATCGCCAACTACTGGCTCGACCACGTCTACCCGGAGGCGGTGGGGCGCGCCCACCGCGAGGCCGACCTCCACATCCACGACCTCGACATGCTGGCCGGCTACTGCGCCGGCTGGTCCCTGCGCCAGCTCCTCTACGAGGGCTTCAACGGCGTGCCGGGCAAGGTGGAGTCCGCCCCCCCGCGCCACCTGTCGAGCGCCCTGGGGCAGATGGTGAACTTCCTCGGCACCCTGCAGAACGAATGGGCGGGCGCCCAGGCCTTCAGCTCCTTCGACACCTACCTGGCGCCCTTCGTGCGCAAGGACGGCCTGGGCTACGCCGAGGTGCGCCAGTGCATCCAGGAGTTCGTCTACAACCTCAACGTCCCCTCGCGCTGGGGCAGCCAGACCCCCTTCACCAACCTCACCTTCGACTGGGTCTGCCCCGAGGACCTCCGCGAGCAGGTGCCGGTCATCGCCGGCCGGGAGATGCCCTTCACCTACGGCGAGCTCCAGGCGGAGATGGACCTCATCAACCGCGCCTTCATCGAGGTCATGACCGAGGGGGACGCGCGGGGGCGGGTCTTCACCTTCCCCATACCCACCTACAACATCACGCGCGACTTCCCCTGGGAGGCGCCCAACACCACCCTGCTGTTCGAGATGACGGCCAAGTACGGCCTGCCCTACTTCCAGAACTTCGTCAGCTCGGACCTGGAGCCGGGGATGGTGCGCTCCATGTGCTGCCGCCTGCAGCTCGACCTGCGCGAGCTGCTCAAGCGCGGCAACGGGCTCTTCGGCTCGGCCGAGCAGACCGGCTCCATCGGCGTGGTCACGGTCAACTGCGCGCGTCTCGGCTACCTCCACCGCGGCGACGAGGCGGCCCTCTACCGGCGCCTCGACGAGCTGCTGGCGCTCGCGCGCGACAGCCTCGAGATCAAGCGCCGAGTCGTGCAGGAGCTGATGGACGAGGGGCTCTTCCCGTACACGCGCCGCTACCTCGGCACCCTGCGCAACCACTTCTCCACCATCGGGGTGAACGGCGTCAACGAGATGATCCGCAACTTCACCGGCGACGCCCACGACATCACCACCGAATGGGGCCACGCCTTCGCCTGCCGGCTGCTCGACCACATCCGCGCGCGCATCGCGCGCTTCCAGGAGGAGACGGGCAACCTCTACAACCTGGAGGCCACGCCGGCCGAGGGCACCACCTACCGCTTCGCCAGGGAGGACCGGCGCCGCTTCCCGGGCATCCTCCAGGCGGGCACGCCCGAGCGGCCCTACTACACCAACTCCACGCAGCTTCCGGTCGGCTTCACCGACGATCCCTTCGAGGCCCTGGAGCGGCAGGAGGAGCTGCAGCGGCGCTACACCGGCGGCACCGTGCTGCATCTGTACATGAGCGAGCGTATCTCCAGTGCCGAGGCCTGCAGGCGCCTGGTGCGCCGGGCGCTGGAGCGCTTCCGCATCCCCTACCTCACGGTGACGCCCACCTTCTCGATCTGCCCGCGCCACGGCTATCTCGCGGGCGAGCACGAGTTCTGCCCGCGCTGCGACGAGGAGCTCGCCGCGCGCAAGCGCGCCGCGGCGGGCTGAAACCGCATCCGGACCATGATGAAGAAGGGAGGACACGGCATGAGCGACATCAAGATCGGCGACGTGATCCTGCGCGAGTCCGAGCGCCAGCGCTGCGAGGTATGGACCCGGGTGATGGGCTACCACCGTCCGGTCTCGGCCTTCAATCCCGGCAAGCAGGCCGAGCACGCCGAACGGCTGCACTTCCGCGAGGATCGGCTCCCGGCCGAGCCGCGCGCGGCGTGAGCGCCCTGCGGGTGGGGGGCCTCGTGCCCCTCACCACCGTCGACTGGCCCGGGGCGCTCGCGGCCGTGGTCTTCTGCCAGGGCTGCCCCTGGCGCTGCCCCTACTGCCACAACCCGCATCTGCTGCCCGCGCGCGGGGCGCGCATGGTCCCCTGGGCCGAGGTGCGCCGCCTGCTCGAGCGCCGCCGCGGACTGCTGGACGGCGTGGTCTTCAGCGGCGGCGAGCCCACCGTGCAGCCGGCGCTCGCCGCCGCCCTCGACGAGGTCCGCGGCCTCGGCTTCCGCACGGGCCTGCACACGGCGGGGCCCTACCCGCGGCGCCTCGCCGCGCTGCTGCCGCGGCTCGACTGGGTGGCGCTCGACGTGAAGGCGCCGCTCGCGCGCTACGACGACCTCACCGGCGTGCCCGGATCGGGCAGGCGGCTGGCGCAGAGCCTGGGCCTGGTGCTCGAGCGTGCCGCCCGCTGGGAGCTGCGCACCACGGTCGATCCGGACCTGCTCGACCGCGGCGCGCTGCTCGCGCTCGCGCGCGAGCTCGCCGCCCGCGGCGTGCGCCGCTGGATCTTGCAGCGCCACCGCCCGCCGCCCGGCGCCGGGCCGCCTGCCCGCCCCGACCCTCTCGACGAGCCCGGGCTGCTCGAGGCGCTGCGCGCACACGTCCCGGCGCTCGCGGTGCGCGGCGCCTGAGCCCCCGGCGGACGCTCAGGGCGCAGGATGCGCCGCGGCGGCGCGGTGCTGGCGCAGCAGGCGGTAGGCGCCGACCTTGACGGCGTCGTTGACCAGGAACCAGGCCAGGGCGTAGGCCCACACCCACAGCGCCGCTTCCCACCCGATCGGGGCCACCAGCCAGCCTTCCGCGGCGATCACGGTGCCGGCGATCTCGGTGCCGAAGGTCGCCCAGAACAGGATCGGCGAGGGCCACGGCCGCTGCCAGAACCATCCGTCGACGCGCGTGACGTAGAGCGTGGAGTGGCCGGCCACGATGAGCTTGAGGAAGAGCACGGTCCGGATCGCCTCCTCGGGCACGCCGCGCTCCTGCAGGATGTAGAACAGCAGGAAGGAGCTCAGCACGCCCATCAGGCCGAGGAGCGTCGAGACCGTCAGCAGCTCGGGCATGTCCCAGCGCACCGGCTCGCGGGCGATGCGCGTGCGGTCGTAGGCGATGGCGAGAATGGGGATATCGTTGAGCAGCGCGAGCAGCACGATCATCAGCGCCGTGATGGGGTAGAAGTCGAAGACCAGGATGGACAGCGCCACGAAGAGAACGACGCGGATGGTCTCGGCGATGCGGAAGGTGGCGTAGCTCCGCATGCGCTCGAAGGTGATGCGCGCCTGCTTCATGGCCTCGTTGATGACGCCGAGCCCCGGCGCGAGCAGGATGATGTCGGCCGCGGCGCGCGCGGCGTCCGTGGCGCCGGCGACGGCGATGCCGCAGTCGGCCTTGCGCAGCGCCGGGGCGTCGTTGACCCCGTCTCCGGTCATGCCGACGATGTGCCCGCCCTTCTGCAGCGCGTCGACGATGCGGTGCTTGTCCTCGGGCACCACCTCCGCGAAGATGTCCACGTCCTCGATCATCTCGATGATCGCCGACTCGTGGGTGTGGATGAACTCGCGGTCGAGGACGGAGGTGTCGTAGCTCTCGCGCACGATCTCCATCACCTCGGCGGCGAAGCGCCGCGCCTCGGCGCGCGAGACCTCCCCTTTCAGCTTGCGGTAGATGGCCGCGGTGAGGACCTCGACCAGGGCGAGGACCTCCTGGCTGCCGGAGCCCGTGAGCTGGCGCGCGCGCACCACCTTCGGCGGCAGGCCGAGCAGACGGCCGATCTCGCGCGCGATGGCGGCGTTGTCGCCCGTGACCATCTTTACGCGCACGCCGTGGCGGCGCATCTCCTCGATGACCGCGCGCGAGTCCTCGCGCGGGGGGTCGAAGAGCGGAATGAGGCCGATGAGCTCGAGCGCGCCCTCGCCGCGGCGGCGGCCGACGGCGAGCGTGCGGTAGCCGCGCTCGGCGAGCTGCTCGACCAGCTCGCCGAGCGTGCGGGCGCGCTCCTCGTCGAGCTCGGCGAGCTCCATGAGCACCTGGGGCGCGCCCTTGACGGCGACGAAGCGCCCGTCCGGGCCCTCGACCTCGGCCTCGGTGCGCTTGCGCACCGGGTCGAAGGGCGTGAAGGTGCGCTGGCGCCAGGCCCGCCAGTCGAGGTCCGGCAGGCGCTCGTCGATGTGGTGGAAGATGGCGAGCTCGATCGGGTCCTGGTTCTCCACGCGCGAGGCGAGCGCCGCGACCAGGAACAGCTCGCGCTCGTCGTGGCCGTCGAGCACCACGGGCTCGGCGACGCGCATCCGGTTCTCGGTCAGGGTCCCGGTCTTGTCCGAGCAGAAGACGTCGACGCCGGCGAGCTCCTCGATGGCCACCAGCCGCGAGACGATGGCCTGGCGGCGCGCCAGGCTCGTGGCGCCGACCGCCATCGTCACCGACAGCACCGCCGGCAGGGCGACGGGGATGGAGGCGACGGTCAGCACGAGGGCGAAGCGCAGGATCTCGAGCGGTGCCTCGTGGCGGAAGAGCGCCACCAGCACCACCAC
>WFOW01000017.1 GCA_015487895.1 Gammaproteobacteria bacterium
GGCTCGCGCGTTCCGGATGGGGGCATCGGAAGACGGTGCTCTGGGAATACGCCCTCATGCTGGCATGCGCCGCCTCGGCCATGCTCGCTGTCAAGGCGGGTCCGGCGGTGCAATGGATGGTTATACTGGCGTGGGCAGGGACCTATGTGGCGATCCTGCTCGCAGTGGAGCGGGTCGCGCCCTTCGGGTCGTCCCGCAGGTCGTCCCTGGAAGGATCGGGGACGTGAGCCGACGGCGCGGGTGCTGCGCTGCGCGAGCCTGAGGAATGGTGATGTCGCGGCTTCGTCAATGGACGGCACGGCTCCGGAACAGGTGGGCCGCGTTCGTCCACGATCTCGCGATGGTGCCGGCAGCGTGGCTGGGGGCCTACTGGCTGCGCTACAACCTGGACGCGATCCCTCCGGAGCTGCTGCGGCCGGCGTTGGGGGCCCTGGCGGTGGTGGCGCCCGTGCAGGCGGCGGCGTACTGGTGGTTCGGGCTCTACCGGGGCGTGTGGCGGTTCGCTTCGATCCCGGACCTGATACGGATCCTGCGGGCGGTCGTCGTGGGCGTGGCGCTCGCGATGCTCGCGCTCTTCGCGCTGACGCGCCTCGAGGGTGTGCCGCGCTCGGTGCCGGTGCTCTACGGGCTGCTGCTGTTCGCGGGGCTGTCGGGCCCGCGCTTCCTCTACCGGTGGTGGAAGGACCACCGCGCTGGCATCGTGCGCGGCAGCGAGCGGGTGCTGGTCGTGGGGGCGGGCCGGGCCGGCGAGATGCTGGTTCGCGACCTCGTCCGGGACCCGCAGCGGCGCTATGAGCCCGTGGGCTTCGTGGACGACGATCCGGCCAAGCGGGGCCGGGAGATCCACGGGGTGCGGGTGTTGGGGGGCGTGGACGATCTGCCGCGCGTCGCCAAGCGGACGGCGGCGGAGGCGGTCATCGTGGCGATGCCGTCTGCGCGGGCGCGCGACATGCGGCGGGTCGTGGCGCGCTGCGAGGAGACGGGCCTTCCCGTGCGCACGGTGCCGCGGCTCGAGGATCTCATGGCGGGGCGCGTATCCGTGCGCTCGCTGCGGGCGCTCACCATCGAGGACGTGCTGGGGCGCGAGCCCGTGCGGCTCGACTGGGACGCGATCTCCCGGGGGCTGTCGGGGCGGCGGGTGCTGGTGACGGGCGGCGGAGGCTCCATCGGGGCGGAGCTCTGCCGGCAGCTCGCGGGGCTCGGTCCCGCCCGGCTCGTGGTGGTCGATCACTCGGAGCACAACCTCTACGAGATCGACCGGGAGCTGCGGGCGCGTTTTCCGCAGCTCGTGCTGTCCTGCCGCCTCATGGACGTGACGGACGAGGCGGCCGTCGAGCGCGTCTTCGCCCGGGAGCGGCCGGAGGTGGTCTTCCACGCCGCCGCCTACAAGCACGTGCCCATGCTGGAGGGGATGCCGCGCGAGGCGGCACGCAACAACGTGCTCGGCACCCGTGCGGTGGCGGAGGCCGCCGACCGGCACGGGGCGGAGCGTTTCGTCCTGGTCTCGACGGACAAGGCGGTCAACCCCACCAACGTGATGGGGGCGAGCAAGCGGGTGGCCGAGATGGTGTGCACGGCGCTCGCGGGGCGCTCGCGCACGCGCTTCGTCACGGTGCGCTTCGGCAACGTGCTGGGCTCGGCGGGGAGCGTGGTGCCGCTCTTCCGCGAGCAGATCGAGCAGGGCGGGCCGGTGACGGTGACGCACCCCGAGGTGGAGCGCTACTTCATGACCATCCCCGAGGCCTGCCAGCTCATCATGCAGGCGGCCGTGATGGGCGAGGGTGGGGAGATCTTCGTGCTCGAGATGGGCGAGCCCGTGCGCATCCGCGACCTCGCCGAGCAGATGATCCGCCTGGCGGGCCGCGTGCCCGGGGAGGACGTGGAGATCGTCTACACGGGGCTGCGCCCCGGGGAGAAGCTGCGCGAGGAGCTCTTCCATGAGGAGGAGGGACTTGCGCCCACCTCGCACCCGAAGATCCTGCTCGCGCGCCATCGTGCCGTCGAGCCGGACGCCCTCGATCGGGCTCTGGCGGAGCTGGATGCGGCCTGCGGACGCTGCGACGAGGCGGCCGTGCTGGGCGTCCTGAAGACGCTCGTGCCGGAGCTGCGGCGCCCGGAGACGGAGCGCCGGGAGACCGGCCGGGTCGTCCCTTTTCCCGGCCCGAAGTGACGGTGCCGGTGCGGCTGGAAGCCGTGCCTGCGCGGTGGCTGCGGCCGCCTGGCCAACAGAAGGGATCAGCGTTGCACAGCCGAATGGGACTAAGGCGGTATGACCGTCGCCATGGAGGGGCCTGCGCCATGGAGAAGCGAGTCTCGAAGTCCGAGTTCAAGGCGCGTGCGCTCGCCTGGTTCCGGGAGGTGGAGGAGACCGGGGAGACCTTGGTCATCACGGA
>WFOW01000018.1 GCA_015487895.1 Gammaproteobacteria bacterium
CCGCGCACCTCGATGTAGACCTTGCCGTCCTGCCGCACCGCGCCCACGCCCTCCACGCGCGCCTCGATCCACCGGTCGGGATCGCCGCGCAGGGCCGCGCGCGCGTCCAGCAGGCCGTAGCCCGTGAGCTGATCCCAGCCCGGGACCTCGATGTCGCGCGCATTTTGCGTCAGCAGGCGCGCCACCTGCGTCGGTGTGTATTCCGGATGCACGGCGAGCAGGAGCGAGGCGACGGCGCTCACGATGGGCGCGGCGAAGGAGCTGCCGCTCGCGCGATAGTAGCGCCGGTCCTCGCCCACGAAGGCGCTGCCCGCCTCGTAGTCGATGCCCGGGATCCCGAGCATGAGGTCGGTGCGGCGCGCCCGCAGGCTGAGCACGTCCACGCCCGGCGCGGCGATGTCCACCGCCTGGCCCCAGTTGGAGAAGGGCGCGCGACGGTCGTCGATGTCGGTGGTGGCGACCGTGAAGGCCTCGGGGATGCCGGCCGGGCCGTAGTCCTTGGTCTCGATGCCCTCGTTGCCGGAGGCCACCACCACGATGGCGCCCTTCGAGGTGGCGTAGCGCACCGCCTCCTGCTCCACGCGCGTCAGGCCGCGCCCGCCGACGCTGACGTTGATGACGCGCGCGCCGTTGTTGGCGGCGTAGAAGATGGCCTCGGCGACGAAGGAGGCGCGGCTGTGGCCGAAGGCGTTGAGCGCCTTGAGCACCATGATGCGCGCGGCGGGGTTCAGCCCGGCGATGCCGCGCCCGTTGTTGGTGGCCGCGGCGATGATGCCGGTGACGAACGTGCCGTGGCCGTCGTAGTCGAAGGGCACGTTGTCGTCGTCGATGAAGTTCCAGCCGATGATGTCGTCGACGTAGCCGTTGCCGTCGTCGTCCTTGCCGTTGCCCGGGATCTCGTCCTCGTTGCGCCAGATGCTCTCCCAGGCGATGTCGGCGTGGTTCCAGTCCAGGCCCGAGTCCACCACGGCGACGACCACCGGCTTCAGCTCGTCCTCGTCCGGCAGCAGCGCCCAGGCGGAGCCCTGCTCGTCCTCGGTGAAGCCGACGCGCTTGATCGCCCACTGGTCGTCGTAGTCCTGGTCCCAGCTCCCCTTGGAGCGGAAGTAGGGATCGTTCGGGACCGCGAGCTGCTTGTCGCGGCAGTAGTTGGGCTCGGCCCACTCCACGTCCTTGCCGCGCGCGAGCAGGCCCATGCGGCGGCAGCTGCGATACCGGGCGTCGAGCTCGTCTGCGATCATGCGGTAGAGGGCGTTCAGGGCACGATAGTATTTCTCGAGGCCCGAGATCTCGTCGACAGGGAGGTCAACGAACGCTTTCCGGTACGCTTTGTGCTCGGGCGTGTCGGACAGCCCCTCGATCAGATCGAAGGCTTCGGCCTCCAGGGCCTCGATTCGCTTGAGGTCGCACCCAGCCTCTTGGGCCGCTTCCCGGATCTGCTCCAGCTTCCTCCTGGCGCCTTCCAGGCGGGCAAGCCACTTCCTGGCGGGGGCGGAACGGATGCCCTCCAGCCTCCAGCCCGCCTCCTCCATCTCATAGAGATCCATCCGCTCGGGCGTGACCGGCTGGGGCGCGGGGCCCGGAATCTGCATGTCCCCCGCCGGAGACGCACCCGCCTCAGGGGCATCCTGCGCACGCGCCGCCTGTGCCGCCACCGACAGGAGCGCGAGCAGCGCAACGGCCACACGCCTCACTTTCGGGCCTCCCCGGGCGCGTCGGCAACGGTCGGCACGTTGACGACGGCGTACATGATCTCTCCCACGATCCAGTGCCGCACCACGTAGCCGTCGAAGGGCGGATCGAGATAGCTCGCCGGATGGTTCCAGCCGGGACGCGAACGGTCGATGCGGATCTTGACCACGTAGCTCTCGAACTCCGGCACCTCGAACTCCACCGTCACCGGCCGTGCCGGCCCGTCGTGCTCGGCGGCGTGGGCCTCGGCGATGAGATCGCCGAAGGAGAGCGCGAAGCGCCTCGGCGCGGGCCGTGCGCTCCGCTCGTTGCCGCGGCCCCGGGTGCCGGGAAGGACCGCCGTGCCGTCCCTGCCCGTGGTCGCCTGGAGAGGCGGCTCGTCGTAGCCGGAGTCGTCGCGCCGGTTGCCCGCGAGCGGCAGCGGCGGCGCCGGAGCCAGGAGCTTGAGCTGGAAGCCGGCGACGGCCTGGGCCTTGGCGCCTTCACGGACGGCGGCCTTTTTTGCCTTGACATAGATCGGGGGGCGCTCCGGCTGCGGCTCGCCCTCGGGCTGGGGCCGTCTCTTGGGCTTGCGCGGCCGCTCGACGGTCACCGGACGGCGCTCCTTCGGGAAGTCCGGCGTCCCCTCGCCGTCGGGACGGGGCCTCCCCTTGTCCTTCTCGCGCGGCTCCTCGCGCGGCACCACCACGCCGCCCTCGGGGAACCAGGGCACCTCCTTCTTCCAGCCCCAGTAGGAGCACCACTTGCCGCTGTCGCCCGCGACCCGCACGCCGCCTTCCCGGGGCACCGCGACGACGTCCTTGCCTGGCTCCTCGCACGGCACCTTGGCCGAGCACTCCCGGAGCCGGTCCCACAGCGCACGCTCGCAGCGCTTGATCCGGTCACGCAGCTTCCCCAGCGCCTTGATCTGCCGGTTGGTGTCGTCGAGCCAGCCCCGTGCCTTCCTAATATGCTCCTCGATCTCGCGGTGCACCTTGCGGAATCGTGCCTGGGCGATTGTCTCGCCAGTGACGTGGCCCGCCGCGATCGCCGTGCCCCCCAGGGGCACGAGGCTCAGCAGGATCTCCGCCCATCCCGACCAGCCTTCCGCGCCTGTCCAGAACTTCAGCCAGTCGCTGCCTTCTCCGGCACGCGCGTACATGCGCACGATCGCCCGGTACTGGTCCATGATGCCCTTCTGCAGGGTCGCCGCGTGCCGCAGCAGCTCGCCCTCGTGGCGCCTGGCCGCCTGATAGATGAGGTAGAGCTTGCGCAGGGCATCGAGGGCGGAGCGCAGCTCGCAGCCCCCCCGCTCGCCCCCGGCCGTCGCCGTGCGCCCGAGCTGGCAGGTGGCCGCGACC
>WFOW01000019.1 GCA_015487895.1 Gammaproteobacteria bacterium
GTGGGGGGCGGCGGTGGCCGTCCAGGGGCGGCGCGCGCTGCCGGCACCCATGATCGGGCGCGTGGTGGGGGTGCTCGGCCTGGTGGGGGCGGGCTTCCTGGCCTTCATGCTCCTCACCTCCAACCCCTTCGAGCGCCTCTGGCCGCCGGCCCCCGAGGGGCGTGATCTCAACCCCCTGCTGCAGGACCCGGGGCTCGCCGCCCATCCGCCCCTGCTCTACATGGGCTATGTGGGGCTCGCCGTGCCCTTCGCCTTTGCCGTGGCGGCGCTCCTGGAGCGGCGCATGGAGGCGGCCTGGCTGCGCTGGGCGCGGCCCTGGACCACCGTGGCCTGGGTCTTCCTCACCCTCGGCATCGCCATCGGCAGCTGGTGGGCCTACTACGAGCTCGGCTGGGGCGGGTGGTGGTTCTGGGACCCGGTCGAGAACGCCTCGCTCATGCCCTGGCTGGTGGCGACGGCGCTGCTGCACTCGCTCGCCGTGAGCGAGAAGCGCGGGGCCTTCAAGGGCTGGACCGTGCTGCTCGCCGTGCTCGGCTTCGCGCTCAGCCTGCTCGGCACCTTCCTGGTGCGCTCCGGGGTGCTCACCTCGGTGCACGCCTTCGCCAGCGACCCCACGCGCGGGGTGTTCATCCTGGCGCTGCTGGCCGTGGTGGTCGGCGGCTCGCTGCTGCTCTATGCCCTGCGCGGCGACGCGCTCGCCGCCTCGGACGCGCGCTTCGCCGCCATATCGCGCGAAGGGGCGCTGCTCGCCAACAACGTGCTGCTGCTCGCCGCCGCCGGCGCCGTCCTGCTCGGCACGCTCTATCCGCTCGTCCTCGAGGCCCTCGGCGGGGCCAAGATCTCGGTGGGCCCGCCGTACTTCAACGCCGTCTTCCTGCCCCTGGTGGCGCCGCTGGTGCTGCTCACGGCGGCCGCTGGCGTGCTGCGCTGGAAGCGCGACCGCCTGGGGCGGGTGGCGCGGGCCCTGTGGCCGGCGGTGCTCGCGGGGCTCGTGGCCGGTGCCGCCGCCGTGCCGCTCGCGCGCGAGGTGCTGGTTGCGGCGGCGGGCGTGGCGCTGGCGGGCTGGCTCGCCGGGGGCGTCGGCGTGGCGCTGTGGCAGCGCGCGCGCCACCAGGGGCTGCGCGCGCTGGCGCGCATGGGGCGTGCCGAGGCCGGCATGCACCTCGCGCACCTGGGGCTCGCGGTGGTCACCGTGGGCGTCAGCCTCGCGGGCCCCCTGGAGCAGGCGCGGGACGTGCGCATGGGGGCGGGCGACGTGGCGCGCCTCGGCGGCTACGAGTTCCGGCTCGAGGGCTTCACGCAGGTGCGCGGGCCCAACTACGAGGGCGTGCGCGCGCAGGTGCGGGTGCTGGACGCAGGCGACGGGCGCACCGTGGCCCTGCTTCACCCCGAGAAGCGCCGCTACCTCTCGAGCGGCGGCATGCCCATGACGGAGGCGGGCATCGCGCCCGGCCCCTTCCGCGACCTTTACGTCTCGCTCGGCGAGCCCATCGGCGACAGCGGCGACTGGGCGGTGCGGGTGCACGTCAAGCCTTTCGTGCGCTGGATCTGGGGCGGGTCCCTGCTCATGGCCATCGGGGGGCTGTGGGCCGCGAGCGACCGCCGCTACCGCATGCGCGCGCGCGCGGCCGCCGCGGCCGCCGCCGCGGAGGAGCCGGCATGAGGCTGGGGGCGCCGCTGCGCTACGGGCTGCCGCTGCTGATCTTCGCGGGGCTGGCGGCGCTGCTGTGGCAGGCGCTCGGGCGCGACCCCAAGCTCGTGCCCTCGCCGCTCGTGGGCAAGCCGGCGCCGGCCTTCGCGCTGCCCAGCCTGCGGGACCCTGCGCGCGTGGTGGGCACCGAGGACATGCGTGGCCGCGTGGCGCTGCTCAACGTGTGGGCGAGCTGGTGCGCGGCCTGCCGGCAGGAGCACCCCTTCCTCATGCGGCTCGCCCGCGAGGGGCGTGTCTCCATCTACGGGCTCAACTACAAGGACCGCCGCGAGGACGCGCTGCGCTGGCTGGACGGCCTCGGCGATCCCTACGTCTGGAGCGCGCACGATCTCGAGGGCCGCGTCGGCATCGACTGGGGGGTGTACGGCGTGCCCGAAACTTTCGTCCTCGACGCGCGGGGGATCATCCGCTACAAGCACGTCGGCCCGCTGGACGAGAAGGTCTGGCGCGAGCGGATCGCCCCCGTGCTGGCCGAGCTCTCCGCGGAGGCGAAGGGGGCGGCGCGGTGAAGGCGATGCTTGGGGCCCTCCTGCTCGTGCTCGCGCTGGGCCGGGGCGCACCCGCCCTCGCGGCCATCGAGCCGCGCGAGTTTCCGACCCCGGAGCAGGACGCCCTCTACCACGAGCTCATCGACGAGCTGCGCTGCCTGGTGTGCCAGAACCAGAACCTCGCCGAGTCCAACGCCCCGCTCGCCCGGGACCTGCGCGACGAGATCGCCGAGATGGTGCGTGCAGGCAAGGGCCGCGAGGAGGTGGTCGGCTTCCTCGTCGCCCGCTACGGCGATTTCGTGCTCTACCGCCCGCCCCTGCGGCGCGACACCTGGCTGCTGTGGGCGGGGCCCTTCCTGCTCGTGGGTGCCGGGCTCGTGGCCCTGGCGGTGGTCCTCCGGCGCCGGCAGGCGGCGTCCCCCACCGCGGCGGCGCCCGATCCCGAGGCGCTCGCCCGCGCGCGCGCGCTGCTCCGCGGCGACCGCGCCGGCGGGGGCGGAGACCGCGCTCCGTGAGCGGCGCAGGGTTCGTGGCCCTCGCCGCGGGCCTCGCGGCGCTGGCGGCGGCGTTCGTGCTGGTGCCGCTCGCAAGGGGGCGCGCGGGCGGCGTCGACGCCCAGCGCGCACGTGTGGAGGCCCACCGCAGGCGTCTGGCCGAGCTCGACGCCGAGCGGCGCGCGGGGCTGCTCTCCGAGGCCGACCATGCGGAGGCGCGCGCCGAGGTGGAGGCGGCGCTGGCGCGCGAGCTCGCCGCCGGGGAGGGCGCGGCAGGCTCGCGCCGGGCACGCGCCGCCGCCGTCACGGTGGCCCTGCTCGCCGTCGCGGGCGGTGCCGCGCTCTATGTCCGGCTGGGCGAGCCGGGCCTGGTGGAGGGGGCCGCCTCTCCAGGGGCGGGGCCGCCCGGTGCCTCCGCGCCGGACGTGGACGCGATGGTCGCGCGCCTCGAGGCGCGCCTGCGGAAGGATCCGGACGATGCCCGCGGCTGGATGATGCTCGGGCGCTCCTACCGCGTGCTGGGGCGCGCCGCGGACGCCGCCCGTGCCTACGGCGAGGCGCTGCGGCGTGTCGATGATCCTCCGGCCGATCTGCTGGTGGCCTTCGCCGAGGCGCGCATCCTGGCAGCCGAGGGCGAGGTGGACCCCGAGGCCGCGCGCGCGCTGGCGCGCGCCCTGGCTGCCGAGCCCGAGCATCCGCTGGGCCTGTGGCTCGACGGGCTGCGTGCCTTCCAGGCTGGCGACATGCGCACCGCCGTTGCGCGCTGGGAGCGGGTGCTCGCGACCGGCGGGGCCGCCGACCCCGAGGTGGAGTCGCTCGTGCGGCGCCAGATCGCCGAGGCCCGCCGGCGCCTCGAGGCCGCAGGCTCAGCGGCGCCCGAGCGCCAAGGCGGCGGCGAAGAGTAGCTGTCCCCCGAGCCCGTGCGCGGCGGCGAGCGCCGGCCCCGGCGTGCCGGCCGCGGTCATGACGCCTGTCACGAGCTGGGCCGCGGCCACGGCGGCCAACGCGAGCGCCGCCGCTCCGGAGCCCGTCCGCAGCAGTGCCCGTGACCACCAGCCGAGCGCGGCGAGGAGGGCGATCGCCGCGGCCCGGTGCGCCAGGTGCAGCGTGGCCCCCGGATCCGGCGCGGGGCACAGGGGCAGCGCCGGGCAGGCATCCACCGCGAAACGTGCCGAGATCAGCCCGCCGTTCGCGGCGAGCAGGAAGGCGAGCGCGGCGACGGCCAGCGCCGAGGGCCGCATCCCGTCTCGCCCCGTCGGGCCCGCGAGCCAGGCGAGCGCCCCGAGCAGCACCCAGCCGCCGAGCAGGTTGGCGAGGACGACGGCCTCGCGGCCGGGGTCGCCCGAGAGGGGACCGATCGCCGCGAGCCCTGCGACCGCCGCGAGCGCGAGACCGGCTGCGACGCGCCCCGTGCGCCGGCGCCACGATCGCGCCGCCGCCCACACGACCGTCGCCAGCACCGCCACGGCCAGCACCCGGTGGGCGAGCGCCGCCCAGAGGGGCGGCTCGAAGGGCGCCGGTGCGCCATAGCACGCAGGCCAGGGCTCGCAGCCGAGCCCGCCGCGCGCATGACGGATCCAGGCGCTCAGGGCGTTGAGCGCCAGCGTGCAGGCGCCCCCGAAGACGGCCGCCACCCGGATCATGCGGCCGGCTCCCGTCGGGGGGCGGCGAGCCCGTATGCAGGGCACGGAGCGGAAAGGATGGGCCTCGTGCATGCGGCAAAGGGTCGCATCCGCTTGACCTCCATCAAGGTGCCCCTGGCACGGGGCGGTCTAAAAAGACGGTCGAGGGCAGTCTTGCGCCCGCAGCCCGCGGGCCGGAACGGGACGGAGGAGCATAGCCATGGCGGAGCACGAGCGCCAAGAAGCACAACCCGCCGATCCCTTCGGGCCGGATATCCCGGTGATGCAGCGGATCCTGGACAGCCCCTTCCTGCTGCTTTTCCTCTGGATCGCGATCCCCACGGTCCTCTATCTCATCTGGGGAATCATGGAGATCGTGACGATCCCCATCGCGAAGTGAGGGCCCCCGGGGGCCGCGCCTGACACGAACGACGACGAAAAGGGGGGACGGCCATGAGCGCGATCCTGCCGCCTTCGCAGAGGCTGTGGTGGAAGGAGCCGGTCGAGCGCATCGAGATCGTCTGGATCGCGATCGCCTTCGTCTGGTGCCTCATCCTCACCTTCATGATGCCGTACTGGCACGTCTTCGGTAAGCAGAACCTCTCCAACGAGGCCTACCGCACCACGCCGCAGGCGTTCGCCGCGAAGGCGCAGGCCGTGGTCGACAAGTGGAAGGTGCGCGAGGTCAACGGCGTGCCTGTGGTGAAGCCGCCCGCCGGCGCCGACATCTACCTCGTCGGGCGGCTGTGGCAGTGGTGGCCGGCCTACGAGCTCAAGAAGGGCGAGAGCTATCGGCTGCATCTGTCCTCCATGGACTGGCAGCATGGGTTCTCGCTCCAGCCGGTCAACATCAACACCCAGGTGCTGCCGGGATACGAGATGGTGATCACCGTGACCCCGAACAAGGCGGGCGAGTACACCATCGTCTGCAACGAGTACTGCGGGATCGGGCACCACAGCATGCTCGGCAAGATCTACGTGGTGGACTGAGGGGGGAGCAGCCATGGCCGTCGACCGTACCTTCCGCATCTGCCCCCAGACGGGGCTCGCCTACCACCGTCCCGCCGAGCAGCTCATGAAGGCCCACGCCGTCGCGGGCGTTGTGGCCCTCCTCGTCGGCGGGGTGCTGGCGCTGTTCGTGGCGCTGACGCGGTGGCCCGCCGTGCACATGCTGCCGGCCGACAAGTTCTACCAGGCGCTCACCGCGCACGGCATCGACATGCTGATCTTCTGGATCATCTTCTTCGAGATGGCCGTGCTCTACTTCACCTCGTCCACGCTCCTGCGCGCGCGTCTGGCGACGCCGCGCATCGCGTGGGCCGGCTTCGCGCTCATGGTCATCGGCGCGCTGCTCACCAACTGGGCCATCCTGCGCGGCAACTCGAGCGTCATGATGACCTCGTACGTGCCGATGCCGGCCGAGCCCAACTTCTATCTCGGCCTGATCCTGTTCGCGGTGGGCGCGCTGATCGGCTGCTTCATCTTCCTGGCCACGCTGGTGATCGCCCGCTACGAGCGCACCTATGAGGGTTCCGTACCGCTGGTCACCTTCGGGGCGCTGACGGCCTGCATCATCGCCATCCTCACCATCGTCAACGGGGCCATCATCCTGATCCCCACCTGGCTGTGGTCGCTCGGCTATATCGGCAACATCGACGCGCTCCTGTACCGGGTGATCTGGTGGGGGCTGGGGCACCCCTCGCAGCAGATCAACGTCTCGGCGCACGTGGCGGTGTGGTACGCCATCGCGGCCATCGTCTTCGGCGCCAAGCCCATGTCCGAGAAGGTCAGCCGCATGGCCTTCCTGCTCTACATCCTGTTCCTGCAGCTCGCTTCGGCGCACCACCTGCTGGTGGATCCCGGCGTGAGCGCCGAGTGGAAGATGTTCAACACGAGCTACGCCATGTATCTGGCGGTGCTCGCGAGCCTCATCCACGGCCTGACGGTGCCGGGCTCGATCGAGGTGGCGCAGCGGCGCAAGGGCTACACCAAGGGGCTGTTCGAGTGGCTGCGCAAGGCGCCGTGGGGCAACCCGGTCTTCTCGGGCATGTTCCTGTCGCTGGTGGTCTTCGGCTTCCTCGGCGGCATCTCGGGCGTGGTGATGGGCACCGAGCAGATCAACATCATCATCCACAACACGATCTACGTGCCGGGCCATTTCCACGCCACCGTGGCGACGGGCACCACGCTCGCCTTCATGGCGCTCACCTACTTCCTCATTCCGACGCTGTTCCGGCGCGAGCTCGTCATGAAGGGCCTGGCCAAGTGGCAGCCCTACATCTTCGGCATCAGCATGGCGGTGCTGTCGCTGTTCATGATGGGTGCGGGGACCTTGGGCGTTGCGCGCCGGCACTGGGACATGGCCTTCGCCGGCAACCCCATGGGCTTCGAGTATCCCACCACGGCCTATCTGATGATGGGGCTGGTCGGCATCTCGGCAGTGGGGGCCGTGATCGGCGGGGCGGCTTACATCCTGATCACGGTGGGCTCGATCCTCTTCGGGCGCAAGCTGCCGGCGGGCGAGACCACCACGCAGCCCGAGCCCGTGCGGGCGCCGGTTGCGGAGGCGCTCGAGGGGCACGGCGGCGGCGTGGGTGTGCTCGAGGCCCGCGGCACCTTCGTGCTCGCGATGCTGCTCCTGGTGAGCTTCGTGGTCTACTATTTCATCAACTGGAAGTACCTGGCCTCGGTCTGGGGCCTGAGCTGACGGCATGACGGCCTGCGGCGGGGGCGCCCCGCCGCAGGCCATGTCCTCACGGGGAGGGGCGCGCATGCGGGCCGGCTCCGCGGCACGGGTGGAGGTGGGCAGCGAGGCCGGCAGGCTGCGCGCCTTCCTCACGCTCTGGAAGCCCCGTATCGGGGTGGCCATCGGCTTCACGGGAGTGGCGGGCTACGCGCTCGCCGCACGCGAGGCCTTCGACCCGGCGCTGGCGGCGGCGCTCTTCGCCGGCATGCTGCTTGCGGCGGGAGGGGCCGGGGCCTTCAACCAGTACGTCGAGCGCGATCTCGACGCCTGCATGCGCCGCACGCGCGCCCGCCCCTTCGTCACCGGAGAGCTGCGTGCGGGCCCCGTCTGGCTGGCCGCCATATTGGCGGTCGCGGTCTCGGGGGTCGCGCTCACGGCGTGGGCGGCGGGCCCGTGGGCGGCGGCGGCGACCGCGGGCGGCACCTTCGTGTACGCGGTCGTCTACACGCTGTGGCTCAAGCGCCGGACCTGCTGGAACATCGTGATCGGAGGGCTCGCCGGCAGCCTCGCGCTGCTGGCCGGCGCCGGGGCGGTGTCGGCCTCGGCGATGGGCTCGCCGCTGGTGCTCGCCTTCGCCCTGGTGCTGTTCCTGTGGACGCCCTCGCATTTCTGGAGCCTGGCCATCGCGCTGCGCGAGGACTACCGCGCCGCCGGCGTGCCGATGCTGCCGGTGCTGCATGGGCCGGAGCTGACCGCGCGCGTGGTGCTCGCCAACACCATCGTGCTCGTGGGGGCGAGCCTCGTGCCGGCGGCGCTGGGGCTCGGCGCCGGCTACGCCGTCGCCGCGGCCCTCGCGGGAGGCTTCTTCCTGTGGCACAACCTGCGGCAGCTCCGGGACCCCACGCCCGCGGCCGGGCGCGCGAGCTTCCTCGCCTCGCTCGTGCACCTCGGCGCGCTGCTCGGGGCGGCGACGCTGGCCGCGACCGGCGCCTGGTGAGGGGCGGCGTGCGGGCCCTGCTGCTGGCGCTGGGGCTCGCGATGGCGCTTCCGGCGGCGGCCTTCGACGCCGAGCGGGCCCTCGCCGTCAGCCAGGCGGCGATCGGCCGCACCGTGGGTGACCACACCCTCGTGCGCAGCGACGGCAGGCCGTTGCGGCTGTCGGACCTCGCCGGCACGCCGCTGCTGGTGAGCCTGGTCTACACCGGCTGCCACCAGATCTGCCCCTCCACCACGCGCCAGCTCCTGCACGTGACGCGCATCGCGCGCGACGCCCTGGGAGAGGGGCGCTTCCGGGTGCTCGTGGTGGGATTCGACACCGCCCAGGAC
>WFOW01000020.1 GCA_015487895.1 Gammaproteobacteria bacterium
ACCCCGGGCACGAGCGAGGCCGAGCGCGAGCGCGCCGAGTCGCTGCTGCGCGCGGTCGGGATCACGGTCTGGGTCGAGGACGAGGACCTGATGGACGCGATCACCGCCGTGAGCGGCAGCGGCCCCGCCTACTTCTTCCTGCTGATGGAGGCGCTCGCCGAGGCCGGCGAGCGCCTCGGCCTGGAGGCCGGACAGGCGCGCCTGCTCGCCCTCGAGACCGCCTTCGGCGCGGCCAAGATGGCGCTCGAGGCGAGCGAGCCGCCGGCGGCGCTGCGCGCGCGCGTGACCTCGCCCGGGGGCACCACCGAGCGCGCGCTCGGGGTCCTCGAGGAGGGCGGCTTCCGCGAGCTGGTCTCGCGCGCGGTGGCCGCCGCGCGCGAGCGCGCGCGCGAGCTGGCCGACCTGCTGGGGCGCGAGCCATGAGCTACGAGCTGCAGGCGCTCACCTTCCTGGTGCAGGTGGCCTTCGGGCTCTACCTCCTGGCGGTGCTCCTGCGGCTGCTGCTGCAGTGGGCGCGCGCCGACTTCCGCAACCCCGTCGCGCGGCTCGTGCTGCGCGTCACCGACCCGCTGGTGGTGCCGCTGCGGCGCATCGTGCCCGGCGTGGCCGGCATCGATCTCGCCACCGTGCTGCTCGCGCTCGCCCTGCAGGCGCTGGAGCTGGTGGTGCTGGGGCTGCTGCTCGGGCACGTGCCGGGCCCCGCGGGGCTGGCGGTCGGGAGCCTCGCGGCGCTCGCCGGCTTCGTCATCCAGATCTACACCGTCACCATCATCGTCGAGGCCGTGCTGAGCTGGATCGCCCCCGGGGGCGCCCATCCGCTCGCCTGGCTGCTGATGCAGCTCAACGCGCCCGTGCTCCGCCCGTTCCGCCGCCTGGTGCCGTCCGTCGGCGGCATCGACCTCTCGCCCCTCGCCGCCTTGATCGTCCTGCAGCTCGTGCAGATCCTTGTGGTGCAGCGGCTCGCCGACTGGGGGCGCCTGCTCGGCTGATGGCGGCCGGCGCCTCCTGGTGCCGCTGGGAGGACGGCGACCTGCTGGTGCGGGTGCGCGTGCAGCCGCGCGCGCGGCGCGAGGCCATCGAGGGCGTGCGCGCCGGCCGTCTGCTGGTGCGCGTGACGGCGCCGCCGGTCGGAGGCCGGGCCAACGAGGCGGTCGCGCGCCTGCTGGCAAGGGCCTGCGGCGTGGCGCCCTCGCGCGTGGAGCTGGTGCGCGGCGCCGGCGGGCGCGAGAAGACGCTGCGCGTGCGCGGGGCGCGGCGCCTGCCATGGGAGGAAGGCGGGCCGGCGTGACGCGCTTCATGGCCGGCGCGGCCCGCGCGCGCTAGGGTGGAGCCGCGCGGCCTGACGGGAGGGCCGGAAGATGGCCGGTGCGGGGGACGGTACGCTGGAGCGCGAGGTCGGGGCCTATGCCGCCTCGCGCTCGGGCCTGCTCGAGGGGGTGCAGGCCTTCCAGGCCTGGCTCGAGGACTTCGGCGAGGCCAGCGCCGAGGACGACCTGCGCCTGTACGAGACGCTCGAGGCGCTGCGCCACGACCGCCTGACGGTCGCCTTCGTCGCCGAGTTCTCGCGCGGCAAGAGCGAGCTCATCAACGCCATCTTCTTCGCCGGGCACGGCCGCCGCCTGCTGCCCTCGCAGGCCGGACGCACCACCATGTGCCCGACCGAGATCTTCCACGATGCCGGAAGCGAGCGCCCCTACGTGCGGCTGCTGCCCATCGAGACGCGCCGCACCGACATCCCGGTCTCGGAGTACCGCCGCGACCCCATCCACTGGGTGACGCTCTACCTCGACCCCGCCGACCCCGAGGGCATGGCCGAGACCATCGCCGAGATCGTGCGCACCAAGCACGTGCCGCTGGCCCAGGCGCGCGAGCTGGGGCTCGCGCCGCAGGACGGCAGCGCCCCCGAGACGGTCGAGATCCCCAAGTGGCGCCACGCCCTCATCAGCTTCCCGCACCCGCTGCTCGAGCAGGGGCTCGCCATCCTCGACACCCCGGGGCTCAACGCGATCGGCGCCGAGCCCGAGCTCACGCTCAACGCGCTTCCCGCCGCCCAGGCCGTGCTCTTCGTGGTGGGCGCCGACACCGGCGTGACCCGCAGCGACCTCGAGATGTGGAACGAGCACGTCGCGCGCCTCGCCCGCCGGAGCGACGGGCAGGGCGTGATCGTGGTCCTGAACAAGATCGACACCCTGTGGGACGAGCTGCGCTCGCGCGAGGAGGTGGAGGCCGCCATCGAGCGCCAGCGCCAGGAGGTGGCGGGCATCCTCGGCGTGGACCCGGCGCAGGTCTTCCCGGTCTCGGCCCAGAAGGGCCTGGTGGCCAAGGTGCGCGGCGACGAGGCGCTGCTCGCGCGCAGCCGGCTGCGGGCGCTGGAGCGCCACTTCGCCGAGGCCGTGCTGCCGCGCAAGCGCGCCATCCTGCGCGAGGCCGTGCACCGCGGCGTCGGCGACCAGCTCGACAACGCGCGCAGCGTGGTCGGCGGGCGGCTCGAGCAGGCGCGCGCCCAGCTCAACGAGCTGCGCAGCCTCAGCGGCAAGAACGTGGCCGTGCTCGAGGACCTGCTGAAGAAGGCGCGCGCCGAGCAGGCGGCCTATCTGCGCCACCTGCAGAGCTACCAGTCGAGCAAGCGGCTGCTGCAGAAGCAGGCGCGCGAGCTGCTCGCCGCCCTCAGTCTCGAGCGCATCGACCGGCGCATCCACGCCGCACGCGTGGAGATGGCCAAGAGCTGGACCACCGCCGGCCTCAAGCGCGCCATGCGCACCCTCTTCGAGGGCCTGCTCGAGACCATGGCCGAGGCCGAGGCGCGCGGGCTGGAGACCCGGCGCCTGGTGGAGGCGGTCTTCCGCAAGTTCCACCGCGAGCACGGGCTGCCGCCGCTGACGCCGCGCCTGCTCGACATGGGCGCCTACGGCGCGGAGCTGCGGCGCCTGCACGAGGAGGCCGAGGCCTTCCGGCGCAGCCCCGTGACCACCATGACCGAGCAGAGCTTCGTCATCCGCAAGTTCTTCGTCTCGCTCGTGGCCGAGGCGCGCAACGTCTTCTTCCGCGCCAACGAGGAGGCCGAGGACTGGCTGCGCACGGCGCTCGCGCCGCTGGCGCGCCAGCTCAAGGAGCGCAAGGAGCTCATGGAGCGGCGCCTCGACAGCCTGCGCCGCATCAGCGAGTCGCGCCAGACCGTCGAGGCGCGCGTGGCCGAGCTCGAGGCGCAGTGCGAGAGGCTCGAGCGCCAGCTCGCCGAGCTCGCCCGCATCCGCAAGCTCCTCGACTACCCGGGCCCGGCGGAGCTCGCCGCCGGCGGCCGCGGTCCCGCCTCCAGCCCTGCGCGCGGGGCCTGAGCCCCGTCCGCGGGCCGCTTGCGGGCCCCCGGGGCGGGGGCTACACTTGCGCGTCCACGCCACTTCGCCGCGGCCGATGCCCGAGAAGATCCCCGCTGACTCCGTCGGCCTCGTCGAGCCCAAGAAGCTGCACTTCGACGAGCCCCTGCCGCTCGACTGCGGCCGCACGCTCGACGAGTACGACCTCGTCTACGAGACCTACGGCGAGCTCAACGCCGCGCGCACCAACGCCGTGCTCGTCTGCCACGCGCTCTCGGGCGACCACCACGCCGCCGGCTACCACAGCATGGCCGACCGCAAGCCGGGCTGGTGGGAGAACTGCATCGGCCCCGGCAAGCCCATCGACACGCGCCGCTTCCACGTGGTCTGCTGCAACAACCTCGGCGGCTGCAAGGGCTCGACCGGCCCCAACACCATCAACCCGAGGACGGGCCGCCACTACGGGCCCGACTTCCCCATCGTCACGGTGCGCGACTGGGTGCGCAGCCAGGCGCGGCTCGCCGACCGCCTCGGCATCGAGCGCTGGGCGGCGGTGGTGGGCGGCAGCCTCGGCGGCATGCAGGCCATGCAGTGGGCCATCGACTTCCCCGAGCGGCTCGCGCACGCGGTGGTGATCGCCGCCGCGCCGCGGCTTTCGGCCCAGAACATCGCCTTCAACGAGGTCGCGCGCCAGGCCATCCTCTCCGATCCCGACTTCCACGAGGGCCGCTACTACGACCACGGCGTGGTGCCGCGCCGTGGCCTGATGCTGGCGCGCATGCTGGGCCACATCACCTACCTCTCCGACGACGCCATGCGCGCCAAGTTCGGGCGCGAGCTGCGCGAGGGCAAGCTCAACTTCAACTTCGACGTCGAGTTCCAGGTGGAGAGCTACCTCCGCTACCAGGGGCGGGCCTTCGTCGAGCGCTTCGACGCCAACACCTATCTCCTCATGACCAAGGCGCTCGACTACTTCGACCCCGCCGCCGACTACGGCGGCAGCCTCGCCGAGGCCTTCCGGCGCGCGCGCGCGCGCTTCCTGGTGGTGTCCTTCACCAGCGACTGGCGCTTCTCGCCGGCGCGCTCGCGCGAGATCGTCAAGGCGCTGCTGGACGCCGACCGCGACGTCACCTACGCCGAGATCGAGGCCCACCAAGGCCACGACGCCTTCCTCATGCCCATCCCGCGCTACGTGGCCGCCTTCGGCGCCTACATGGAGCGCGTCGCCCGCGAGGTGGGGGCGCCATGAGCCTGCGGCCCGACCTCGAGATCATCTCGGGCTGGATCCGGCGCGGGGCGCGCGTGCTCGACCTCGGCTGCGGCGACGGCACCCTGCTCCGCCACCTGCACGAGACGCGGGCCGTCACGGGCTACGGCATCGAGATCGACCCCGACAACGTCGAGGCCTGCATCCGCGCCGGCGTCAACGTGATCCAGACCGACCTCGACGCGGGCCTTTCGGACTTCGACGACGACTCCTTCGACTACGTCGTCATGACGCAGACGCTGCAGGCGGTGCGCCACCCGGCGCGCCTGATCGACGAGATGCTGCGCGTCGGACGCGAGGGCATCGTCACCTTCCCCAACTTCGGCCACTGGCGCTGCCGGGTGCAGCTCGGCCTGCAGGGCCGCATGCCCGTGGTGCGCACCCTGCCCTACCAGTGGTACGACACCCCGAACATCCACCTGTGCACCATCCGCGACTTCGAGGCGCTGTGCGAGCGCCGCGGCATCGAGGTGCTGCAGCGCGCCGTGGTCGACCACGCCCACCGCAGCAGCCTCGCCATGCGGCTGCTGCCGAACCTGCTGGCCGAGATCGCCCTCTACCGCATCCGGCGGGCCTGACGTTCGAGAGGCGAGAGACGGGGAGCGGGAGACGAGTAAGCCCGAGTGGTCGCGCGCGAAGCGCGCACCTCCCCCCGCGCCCCGTCCCTTTCCTCCCGCCTCTGAGAATTGCGGCCACGGGCCTGAAAAGCAGCGGTACAGGCTCTATTTTTAAAGGAAAGGCCCCGCGCGAAGGGCCGTCCGCAGCCAGAGGAGGATCGCCATGCGCCAGATCCTTGCCGCCCTCGCCCTGTCCCTGCCGCTCGCCCTCGCGGCCCACACGGCACGCGCGGAGCAGTCGCAGGACTTCGGCGAGCACGTGGTGCACTTCAATGCCGTCACCACGGACTTCCTCAGCCCCGAGGTGGCCAAGTCCTACGGCATCCGCCGCAGCCGCACGCGCGGTCTCCTCACGGTGAGCGTCATGCGCCGCCTCGTGGCCGGCGCGACCAAGCCGGTGCCGGCCCAGGTGGAGGCCCGCGCCGTCAACCTCTCGGGCCAGCTCAAGCGCATCCGGATGCGCGAGATCCGCGAGGAGGGGGCGATCTACTACATCGGGGAGTTCCCGCTCAGCGGCAGCGAGACGCTGGACTTCGAGATCGAGGTGCGCCCCGAGGGCGTCGAGCACCCCTACAAGGTGCGCTTCCGCCAGCGCTTCTACGTGCCCTGAGCCGGCGGGGCCCGACGCGCGGGGCGCGTGCCCCGCGCATGGCCCGCCCCTTGCATGATCCTCCCCCCGACGACGGCGTCATGACGCCGCGGATCGGAAGGAAGCCCTGAAAAACTGATTTTTCAGGGCTTCCCCGCGGCCAGGGACGGCCGCGGGGAAGTTCATGTGCACGGAGGTGCACGGCGATACAAGACAAACCGGAATGGCTGCGAAGCACTTCAGTGCTGATCAATCCGCGTAGCGGATTGATCAGGGTTTCCGGAAGGATGCGCGGGCGGACCAGGCGGGCCATGCTGGCGGCGCTCGCGGCGGGGGCGGCGCTCGCCCTCGCCGCCCCGGCGCGCGCGGCCGACGGGGCCGGGGCGCGGCCGCTGCGCCTCGGGATCTTCCCCATCGTCTCGCCGGTCGAGCTCTTCCGCCGCTTCACGCCGCTGCGCGCCTACCTGGCCGCGGCGCTCGGGCGCGAGGTGCGCCTGGCGACCGCGCGCGACTTCCCGACCTTCGTGCGCCGCACGGCCGCGCGCCGCTACGACATCGTGGTCACCGCCCCCCACTTCGCCCTGCTCGCCGCCGACCCCGGCCCCTACGAGGTGCGCGCCTCGCTGCGCCGCGCGCTCGTCGGGCACGTCGTGGTGCACGCAGACGCCTCCTACCGCTCTCTCGAGGCGCTCGCGGGCCGGCGCGTGGCGACCCCGCCCGAGAGCGCCCTGATCACGCTCGCCGGGCGCGAGCTCTTCGCCCGCCGCGGCCTCACGGGGGCGCGGGCCCCACGCTGGCGCGCCTACCGCAGCCACAACGGCGCCTACGAGGCCGTGCTCGGCGGCATGGCCGACGCCGCCGTGGTCTCGGTCAACGCCCTGCGCAAGGCCCTCGAGCGCGGGGCGCCGCTGCGCACCGTCGCCCGCACCCCGGACCTGCCCAACACCGCGCTGCTCGTCGCGCGCGACCTGCCGGCACGCCTGCGCGAGCGCATCGAGGCGGCCTTCGTGCGCGCGCGCGAGGACGCCGTGGGCCGCATCGCCCTGCGGCGCGCGGGCATCCCGGGCTGGCGCCCGGCGCGCGTCGCGCACTACCGCGTGCTGCGCCCCTACCTGCAGAGGGCGGCGCCGCCATGAGGGGGCTGGCGCGGCCGCGGCTCGCCACCCGCCTCATCCTGGGGGTGGTGCTCATCGAGGCCGTCATGCTGACGGTGCTGGTGTGGAACAGCGTGCGGCTGATCAGCTCCAGCCACGCCGAGCTGCTCGAGCGCGCCACGCGCGAGGAGAGCCTGCTGCTCGCCGCCCTCGTCGCTCCCGGGCTCGCCGCCGAGGACCGCGCCGCGGTGCTCGACGCCCTGCACCTGCTCGACGCCAAGCGCAACCTGGCCTATGCCGTGGTCCTCGACCGCGACGGGCGCCGCGTGGCGGGCCTCGGCCGCGCGCCGGACCCGCTGCCGCCTCCGGACCGCGTCTACGCCGACGCGCGCCGCGACGGCGTAGACG
>WFOW01000021.1 GCA_015487895.1 Gammaproteobacteria bacterium
CCCGTAACCCGCGCTCTGTCACTTGCCACCTGTCACTCGCGACTTCCAGCCGCGATCCGCGGCGGCAGAGACGAGAGACGGGGGTCGGGAGGCGAGGGTTGGTGCGCCCTTCGGGCGCGGCCGTCTGGTCTTTCCCGTCTCCCGTCTCCCGTCTCCCGTCTCCGTCACCCGTCACCCGTCTCCCGTCACCCGTCTCCCGTCACCTGTCGCCCGGACCTTGTGCTCGGCGGCATGCGAGAGGAACAGCGCCAGCCCGATCAGGGCGATGCCGCCCGCGAAGTAGAGCAGGTCGAGCATGTGCTCGAAGCGCATCTTCACGCCATGCTCGAAGAAGGTGACGATCAGGATCATGAGCACGACCTTCCCGAGGCGCGCCTTGAGATCGTCGAGGTTGCGGATGACGAGCACGCGCGAGGCGGTCTCGGAGCGTTCGGCCTCGTCGATGCGGCTGATGAAGAGCTCGTAGAGGCCGAGCGCGAAGATGAGGAGCACGGTGGCCAGCAGATAGCCGTCCACCACCTCGACCGGCGTATCGCCGAGAAGCGCGTCTTCCCCGCCATCAACATCAGCCGCTCCGGCACGAGGCGCGAGGAGCTGCTGATGCCGCCGGACGAGCTGCAGAAGGTGTGGGTGCTGCGCAAGCTCCTGCATCCCATGGACGAGCTCGCCGCCATCGAGTTCCTGCTCGACAAGCTGCGCGTCACCAAGACCAACGCCGAGTTCTTCGACTCGATGAAGCGCTGAGTCGGGTTGCGGTCTGCGGTATACGGTCCACGATGATCCGTGGACCGTGAGCCGTGGCCTGTTCCCCAGCAGCGGGAGGCGGGGGTCGGGAGGCGAGGGTTGGTGCCCCATCCCAATGTGGGAGCGCCTTCCAGGCGCGATTCCTCAGCCTCTTCCGGTCGGGGCTGGAAGCCCCTCCCACATAGCTAGGTTACAGGTTGCAGTCCACGGTCCGCACCGTCTCCCGCAACCCGTCACCCGTCACCCGTAACCCGTCGACTACTCATGCGGCACCGGGCGCGTGCCCCACACGCGCTCGGCGTACTCGCGCACGGCGCGGTCGATGGAGAAGCGCCCCATGCGCGCCACCGTGAGCACCGCGCGCCGGCTCCAGCCGTCGGCGTCGCGCCAGGCGGCCGACACGCGCTCCTGGCAGGCGACGTAGTCGGCGTAGTCGGCCAGGACCAGGTAGGGGTCGCGCGCGAGCAGGTCCTCGACGAGCTCCGCGTAGCGGCCGGGATCGCCCGGCGAGAAGTGCCCGCCGCGGATCATGTCGAGGGCGAGCTTGAGCTCGGGCTCGGCCTCGTAGCGCGCGCGCGGGTTGTAGCCGCCTGCGCGCAGCGCCGCCGCGCCCTCGGCGTCGAGGCCGAAGACGAAGACGTTGTCGGCGCCCACCGCCTCCCGGATCTCGATGTTGGCCCCGTCCAGGGTGCCGATGAGGAGCGCGCCGTTGAGGCCGAGCTTCATGCAGCCGGTGCCGGAGGCCTCGGTGCCGGCGGTGGAGATCTGCTCGGAGAGGTCGGCGGCGGGGATGATGTCCTCGGCGGTGGTGACGTCGTAGTTGGGCACGAAGACCACGCGCAGGCGCTCGCGCACCGCAGGGTCGCCGTTGACCGCCGCGGCGACGTCGTGGATCAGGCGGATGACGAGCTTGGCCGTGTGGTAGCCGGGGGCGGCCTTGCCCGCGAAGATCACGGTGCGCGGCGGGGGGTCGTAGTGGGCGTCGCCGCGCAGGCGGTTGTAGAGCGTGACCACGTGCAGGACGTTGAGGAGCTGGCGCTTGTACTCGTGGATGCGCTTGACCTGCACGTCGTAGAGGCTCGCCGGGTCGATGGCGATGCCGAGGCGCTCGCGCACCAGGCCCGCGAGGCGCTCCTTGCAGGCCCGCTTGGCCTCGCGGAAGGCGGCGCGGAAGGCGGGGTCCTCCGCGGCCGGCTCGAGGCGGGCGAGCTGGTCGAGATCGGCCACCCAGCCGCGCCCGATGCGGCTGGAGACGAGGCGCGCCAGCGGCGGATTGGCGTGGTGCAGCCAGCGCCGCGGCGTGACGCCGTTGGTGACGTTGGTGAAGCGCTCGGGCCACAGCTCGGCGAAGCCGCGGAAGACGGTGGTGCGCAGCAGGCGCGAGTGCAGCTCGGCGACGCCGTTGACGCGGTGGCTGCCGACCACGGCGAGGTGCGCCATGCGCACGCTGCGCGGCGGCTCCTCGTCGATCAGCGACAGCGCGCGCAGCCGATCGACGTCGCCGGGATGGCGATGGTTGACCTCCTCGAGGAAGCGGCGGTTGATCTCGTAGACGAGCTGCAGGTGGCGCGGCAGCAGGCGCTCGAACAGCTCGACGGGCCAGCGTTCGAGCGCCTCCGGCAGCAGGGTGTGGTTGGTGTAGCCGCAGGTGCGGCGTGTGAGCTCCCAGGCGGTGTCCCAGTCGAGGCCGTGCTCGTCGAGCAGCAGGCGCAGCAGCTCGACGATGGCGAGCGTCGGGTGGGTGTCGTTGAGCTGGATGGCGACGTGGTCGGGCAGCGCCGCGAGCGGGCGGCCCTCCTCGAGGAAGCGGGCGAGGATGTCCTGCACGGTGGCGCTCGCGAAGAAGTATTCCTGGCGCAGCCGCAGCTCGCGCCCGCGCTCGGTGGAGTCGTCCGGATAGAGCACGGCGCTGTGCTTCTCGGACTCGATCTTGCGCTCGACGGCGCGCACGTAGTCGCCGGCGTTGAAGGCGCGCAGGTCGAGCTCGCGGCTCGCCTTGGCGCTCCACAGGCGCAGCATGTTGACGGTGTTGGTGCTCCAGCCGGGCACGGGCACGTCGTAGGCCATGGCGATGACCTCCTCGGTGTCCACCCAGCGGAAGCGCAGGCGCCCGGCCCCGTCGCGCCAGCTCTCGACGCGGCCGCCGAAGCGCACCGGACGCAGGCACTCCGGCCGCGGGAACTCCCAGGGGTTGCCGTAGCGCAGCCAGCTCTCGGGGTACTCGACCTGCTCGCCGTTCTCGATGCGCTGGCGGAACAGCCCGTACTCGTAGCGGATGCCGTAGCCGTAGCCCGGCAGGCGCAGGGTGGCCATGGAGTCGAGGATGCAGGCGGCCAGCCGGCCGAGGCCGCCGTTGCCGAGGGCGGCCTCCTCCTCGAGCGCCTCGAGGGCGGCGAGGTCGCGCCCGTAGGCGGCGAGCGCGCGGCGCGTCTCCTCCTCGAAGTCGAGGTTGAGGAGCGCGTTGCCGAGGCTGCGCCCGAGGAGGTATTCCATCGAGAGGTAGTAGACGCGCTTGGCGCCGGAGGCGGCATAGGCGCGCTCGGTCTCGAGCGCGCGCTCGATGAGGCGGTCGCGCACCGCGTGCACGAGGGCGTGCAGCCAGTCGCGCGGCGTGGCGTGGTCGCCGTCCTTGCCGACCACGTGCAGGAGCTTGTCGGCGAGCGCCTCCGTCATGGAGGTCGCGTCGAGCCCGAGGTAGCCGAGGGGGGATGGACGTGTGCGCCCCGCGGTCGCCATGGTCTCGCTGCCCTCCCGCGCGGCCGGCGGCGCCGGCCCTCACGCCCACGTTATTCAAGAAACGGGCCAGCGGCAACGCCGCCCGGCAGGCCTCAGGCGCCGCGGGCGACGGCGCGGTGGCCGATGTCGCGGCGGTAGTGGACGTCGGGCCAGCGGATGCCGGCGGCGACCTCGTAGGCGCGGCGCTGGGCAGCGGCCACGGTCTCGCCGAGGGCGGTGACGCACAGCACGCGCCCGCCCGCCGTCACCACGCGCCCCTCGGCGTCGAGGGCGGTGCCGGCGTGGAAGATCTTGACGTCCTCGGGCTCGCGCTCCGGCAGCCCCTCGATGACGTCGCCCTTGCGGTAGGCGCCGGGGTAGCCGCCGGCGGCGAGCACCACGCCGAGGGCCGCGCGCGGGTCCCACTCGGCGGCGGTTCCCTCCAGGCGGCCGGCGAGCGCGGCCTCCATCAGGGAGACGAGGTCGGAGCGCAGGCGCATGAGGATGGGCTGCGCCTCGGGGTCGCCCATGCGCACGTTGAACTCGAGCACGCGCGGCGTGCCGTCGGGGGCGATCATCAGCCCGGCGTAGAGGAAGCCGGCGTACGGGCGGCCCTCGGTCTCGAGGCCGCGCACCGTGGGCAGGATCACCTCGTCCATGATGCGGCGGTGGACCGCCTCGGTCACCACCGGCGCGGGGGAGTAGGCGCCCATGCCGCCGGTGTTGGGGCCCGTGTCGCCCTCGCCCACGGCCTTGTGGTCCTGGGAGGTGGCGAGCGGCAGCACCGCGCCGCCCGTGCCGACCATGACGATGAAGCTCGCCTCCTCGCCCTCGAGGAACTCCTCGACCACCACGCGCCGCCCGGCCTCGCCGAAGGCGCCCTCGGCGAGCATGGCGCGCGCGGCACGCTGGGCCTCCTCCACCGTGCGCGCCACCGTCACGCCCTTGCCGGCGGCGAGGCCGTCGGCCTTGACCACCACCGGGGCGCCCCACTCGGCGATGCGCGCGCAGGCGGCGTCGGCGTCGTCGAAGGTCTCGTAGCGCGCGGTGGGGATGCCGTGGCGGGCGAGGAAGCCCTTGGTGAAGACCTTCGAGCCCTCGAGCTCGGCCGCCGCGCGGCGCGGCCCGAAGCAGGGCACGCCGGCCTCGGCGAGGGCGTCGGCGACGCCGGCCACGAGCGGCGCCTCGGGGCCGACCACCACCAGCCCCACGCCCTCGGTGCGCGCGAGCGCCACGAGCGCGTCGAGGTCGTCGGCGGCGACCGCGACGTTGCGCACGCGCGGCTCGCGCGCCGTGCCCGCGTTGCCGGGCGCGACCAGCACCTCCTCCACGCGCGGCGACTGCGCGCACTTCCAGGCGAGCGCGTGCTCGCGCCCGCCGCCGCCGATGACCAGGACCTTCATGCGCAGCCCCCCTGCCTGCCGCTGCCGCCTCAGTGGCGGAAGTGGCGCATGCCCGTGAGCACCATCGCC
>WFOW01000022.1 GCA_015487895.1 Gammaproteobacteria bacterium
TACACCGCGGCGGGCACCTACCGGGCCACCGTCCGCGTCACCGACACCCTCGGCGCGAGCACCGTGCTCGCCCTGCCCACCACCGAGGTCCGCGCCGCGCCGCCGGGCTCCCCGAGCGTGACCGTCACCGCCGCGCCCACGCAGGGTCGGGTGCCGCTGACGGTCTCGTTCAGCGCCTCGGCCACCGACCCCGACGGCCTCGCCTTCACGCGCTTCGAATGGGACTTCGACGGCGACGGCACCTGGGACGCCGCGGGCGCCGCGTCCTCGGCCACGCACACCTACGACAGGCCCGGGAGCTGGTTCGCCCGCGTCCGGGCCACCGCCGCGGACGGCGGCACGGCCGAGGACGTCGTGCTCGTGCGCGTGCTGCCCGTCGTGTCCCTCCAGGTCACGCCGACCGACACCATCGATCCCGGGCTGGGCGAGCTCGCCTCCGTCTCCACGACGCTGGGCGGCACCACCCGCGTCAGCCTCGTCGTCGAGGACCGGTCGGGCCGCGTCGTCCGCACCCTCCTGCCCTGGACCGAGCGCGCCGCCGGCACCTACGACGACCCCTGGGACGGCCGCGACGACAGCGGCGCCGTCGTCGCCGAGGGCGACTACTACGCCGTGCTGCTGTACGAGGTCGACGGCGTGGTCGAGCGCCACGACCTCCGGCTGACCACGGGCGGCGCCGCCTACAACCCGCCCTACACGCTCTCCGGCGGCAGCTTCGCCCCCTTCGCCGGCCGCCCGCTCGTCATCGACTTCAGCCTCCGCCGCGCCTCCGAGGTCAACGCCTTCATCGGCCGCTACAACGTCAACACGCGGCTCGTGACCCTGCTCAACCGCAAGCCCCTGGGGCGCGGCAGCCACCGTCTCACCTGGAACGCCGACACCAACGACGGGCGGTTCATCACCCCGCCGCCGGGCGACGCCTTCCTCTTCGGCGTCTTCGCCTACGAGCTTCCGCGCAACGTGATCTACGTGCGCAGCGCCCCGCGCATCACGGGCCTGTCGGCGGCCCCGCCGATTCTCGACCCCTCGGCGCCGGGCGCGGCCGGCCGGATCGGCTTCGAGCTCAGCAAGCCCGCCGACGTCGAGCTCGTCGTGGCCGACATGGCGACCGGCTCCGTGGTCGCCCGCCGCAGGTTCCCGGGGCTTCCTGCCGGCATCAACGAGATCACCTGGGACGGCCGCCGCGACGACGGCACCCCCCTCGCGCCCGGCCGCTACCGGCTCGGCCTCACCGCGGCCGACGCCGCGGGCGGGCGCTCCCTGACCGTCTACACCGTGCAGCGGATCTACTACTAGCCCGGAGGACGAGGACACAGGGATGACGACGCGAGCCGCGCCGAGACTCCGCTCCACCCGCCGCCTGGCGCTCGCCCTGGCGCTCCTTCTCGGCGGCGCCTCCGCGGCATGGGGCATGGATCCGGCCGGCTACGTCGCCCTCGAGATCGCCGCCCGGGAAGCCACGGTCCGCCAGCTCGAGGCGCGGCTCGCGCGTCTCCAGGCCGGCACCACCCTCGAGCGGGAGCTTGCCGCCGCCGACGCCGACCAGCGCGAGGTGGCCCGTCTGTTCGAGCGGGCGGGCACCACGCCCGGCCGTCACGCCGCCTGGGCCACGACCCACAGGGCGGAGCTCGAGGCATGGCTCGCGGCCCATCCGGAGCCCGCGCGGCGGCTCGAGGCGCTGGCCGCCCGCATCCGGGAGCTGGCGCAGAGGATCGACGCCCACGGGAGACCCTGAGCATGGCGCACGGACCACGGTGCCCGGCCCGGACGCGCGGCAGCATCCTGCTGCTCGCGGCCGGCCTCGTCCTCCTGGCCGCGGCCCCCGCCCAGGCCTTCCACTTCCCCTGGGACCAGGGCCACCGGACCTTCCAGCCACTGCCGCCCGAGCCGCCGGGCCCGTGCGAAGGCGGCGAGTGCCGCTGCGACCCCTGCGGGCAGCACAGCAAGGGCTCGCCCGTCTACGCCGCCACCGGCGACCTCGTCTGGACCGACACCGACGTGGTGCTGCGCGGCCGGCCGCTGCTGCGGCTCGCCCGCACCTACAACTCCCACGACCCCCGCGACGGGCCGTTCGGCAACGGCTGGAGCTTCGACCACGACATGACCCTCATCGAGGTCGCCGCCACCCGCCCCGACGGCACCACCGAGACCCGCTATGTGCTGCGGCTCCCCAACGGCCGCCGCTACGTCTACGGCGGCCGTTGGGGAGCCGCAGCACATAG
>WFOW01000023.1 GCA_015487895.1 Gammaproteobacteria bacterium
GCACGGGGTGGGCGTCTCGGTGGTCAACGCCCTGTCGCGGCGGCTCGAGCTGTGGGTGCGCCGCGACGGCAAGGTCCACCACATGGCCTTCGAGGGCGGCGAGCGCGTCTCGAAGCTCAAGGTGGTCGGCGAGGTCGGGCGGCGCAACACCGGCACCACGGTGCGCTTCTGGCCCGATCCGCGCTATTTCGACTCGCCGCGCTTCTCGGTGCCGCGCCTGCGCCACCTGCTGCGGGCCAAGGCGGTGCTGTGCCCGGGGCTGGAGGTGCGCTTCCGCGACGAGGCCGCGGGCGAGGAGGCGGTGTGGCGCTACGAGGGCGGTCTCGGCCAGTACCTCGCCGAGGCGCTGGGGGAGGGCGAGCGCCTGCCGGACCCGCCCTTCACGGGCAGCCTCGAAGGGCGCCACGAGGCCGTCGACTGGGCCGTGACCTGGCTGATGGACGAGGGCGAGCCGGTCACCGAGAGCTACGTCAACCTGGTGCCGACGCCGCAGGGCGGCACCCACGTCAACGGCCTGCGCCAGGGGCTGACCGAGGCGCTGCGCGAGTTCTGCGAGCTGCGCGGCCTGCTGCCGCGGGGGCTGCGCATCGCGCCCGAGGACGTCTGGGAGGACCTGGCCTACGTGCTCTCGGTCAAGCTCGAGGACCCGCAGTTCACGGGCCAGACCAAGGAGCGGCTGTCCTCGCGCGAGTGCGCCGCCTTCGTCTCGGGCGTGGTGCGGGACGCCTTCGCCGACTGGCTGCACCGCCACGTCGAGAGCGGCGAGCGCATCGCCGCGCGCGCCATCGAGCGCGCCCAGGCGCGCACGCGCGCCGCGCGCAAGGTGGCGCGCAAGCGCGTCGCGGGCGGGCCGGCGCTGCCGGGCAAGCTCGCCGACTGCACGGCGCAGGATCCGGCGCGCACCGAGCTCTTCCTGGTCGAGGGCGACTCGGCCGGGGGCTCGGCCAAGCAGGCGCGCGACAAGGAGTTCCAGGCGGTGCTGCCGCTGCGCGGCAAGATCCTCAACACCTGGGAGGTGGAGCCGGCCGAGGTGCTGGCCTCGCAGGAGGTGCACGACATCGTGCAGGCCATCGGCGTCGAGCCCGGCTCGCGCGACCTCTCGGGGCTGCGCTACGGCAGGATCTGCATCCTCGCCGACGCCGACTCCGACGGCGCCCACATCGCCACGCTCCTGTGCGCGCTCTTCCTGCGCCATTTCCGGCCGCTGGTCGCCGCCGGCCACGTGCACGTGGCGATGCCGCCGCTCTACCGCATCGACGTCGGCAAGGAGGTCTACTACGCCCTCGACGACGCCGAGAAGGAGGGCGTGCTCGACCGCATCGCCGCCGAGGGGAAGCAGGGCAGGGTCACGGTGACGCGCTTCAAGGGCCTCGGCGAGATGAACCCGATGCAGCTTCGCGAGACCACCATGGCGCCGGAGACGCGCCGGCTCGTGCAGCTCACCCTCGACGCGCCGGAGGAGGCCGAGGCCCTGATGGACATGCTGCTCGGGCGCCGGCGCGTGGCCGACCGCCGCGCCTGGCTCGAGCGCAAGGGCAACCTCGCGGAGGTCTGACGCCACGCCGCAGGCTGCGCACCGTAGAGCGACGATCTTCGACCGCTAGGCGACATGGCACGCAGACGGAAGAGAGACGGAGAGCGCGGGGAGGCGGCGCGGCAGGCGGCCGCGGCCGAGGTCGAGCGCATGCCGCTCGGGGCCTTCGCCGAGAAGGCCTACCTCGACTACTCCATGTACGTCATCCTCGACCGCGCCCTGCCGCACGTGGGCGACGGCCTCAAGCCCGTGCAGCGGCGCATCGTCTACGCCATGTCCGAGCTCGGCCTCGGGCCCGGCGCCAAGCCGAAGAAGTCGGCGCGCACCGTGGGCGACGTGCTCGGCAAGTTCCATCCCCATGGCGACAGCGCCTGTTACGAGGCCATGGTGTTGATGGCCCAGCCCTTCAGTTACCGGTATCCCTTGCTGGAAGGGCAGGGCAACTGGGGCTCGCCGGACGATCCCAAGTCCTTCGCCGCCATGCGCTATACCGAAGCGCGCCTGTCGAAGTTCGCCGAGCTGCTGCTGGGCGAACTGGGCCAGGGCACGGTGGACTGGGTACCCAACTTCGACGGCAGTCTGGAGGAGCCGAAACTGTTGCCGGCTCAGGTGCCCCATGTGCTGCTCAACGGGACCACCGGCATCGCCGTGGGCATGACCACGGACATCCCGCCCCACAACCTGCGGGAAGTGGCCCAGGCCTGCATCCACCTGCTGGATCATCCCAAGGCCACGGTGTCCGAGTTGTGTGAATTCATCCCGGGGCCTGACTATCCCACCGAGGCGGAGATCATTACGCCGCGTGCCGAATTGCAGAAGATCTACGAACAGGGCCATGGTGGCCTGCGCATGCGCGCCCGCTACGAGAAGGAAAACGGCGATCTGGTGATCACCGCCCTGCCGTACCAGGCCTCACCGGCACGGATTCTGGAACAGATCGCCAGCCAGATGAGCGCCAAGAAACTGCCGATGGTGGTGGATCTGCGCGACGAGTCGGACCACGAGAACCCCACCCGCCTCGTTATCGTGCCGCGCTCCAATCGCGTGGATACCGAGGCACTGATGGCGCACCTGTTCGCCACCACCGATCTGGAAAAGACCTACCGAGTCAACATGAACGTCATCGGCCTCAACGGCCGGCCGGGGGTGCGCAACCTGCGGGACATGCTCAGGGAATGGCTGCAGTTCCGCATCGATACCGTGACCCGGCGCCTGCAGTTCCGGCTCGACAAGGTCAGCAGGCGGCTGCACATCCTCGATGGCCTGCTCATTGCCTACCTCAACATCGACGAGGTGATCCGGATCATCCGTGAGAACGACAAACCCAAGCCGGTGCTGATGAAGCGCTTCAGGCTCAGCGACGAGCAGGCCGAGGCGATCCTCGAACTCAAGCTGCGGCATCTGGCCCGGCTGGAAGAGATGGCCATTCGCACCGAACAGGAAGACCTGGCAAAGGAAAAGGCCGAGCTGGAAA
>WFOW01000024.1 GCA_015487895.1 Gammaproteobacteria bacterium
CCGTCATGCCGCCGTGGTAGAGGCACGGCCCGCGGTTGGGCCGCCGCCCGCAGCCGCGCAGGTGCATGACGGCGGGGCGGCAGCCTGCGGCGGCCAGGCGCGCCATGAGCCCCGCCGCGTAGGGCGAGCGCACCGAGCCCTCCAGCCCGTGCAGGATCAGCACGACCGGGCCGCGCGCGCCGCGCGCCCAGGCGAGCTCCAGGAAGTCGCCGTCGGGAAGCGGCACCTCCTCCCAGGCGAGCGCCGGCGGCCGCGCCCGCCGGGCGAGCGCCGCCCATAGCGTCTGGCGGTGGGGACCGGCCAGCCCCCGTGCGGGCGTGAAGGCCGCCTTGACCACGACGCCCGTGGCGCGCGCGGCGGACGGCGGGCCGGGCTGCGCAGGCGCGTCCATGCCCCCCGTCTACCAGATCCCGGGGTGAGGTGCGAGAGGCGGGCGGCGGGAGGCGAGAGAGGCCGGAAGCGGAAGCCGGGTGCCGGGGACGGGAACGCGAAGGGCTTCAGGCCGCGTCGGTGCGGCGCGCGGCCTGCTCGAGGGCGATGCGAGCGCTCACCGCCGCCCGCAGGCGGCGCAGGGTGGCGGGGCCGACGCCGCGCACGGCGAGCAGCGCCGCATCGTCGGCGCGCGCGAGCGCCTCCAGCGTGCGGAAGCCCGCGCGGTGCAGCGCGGTGGCGGTCGCCGGCCGCACGCCGGCGAGCTGCAGGCAGGCGAGCCAGCGCGGATCCGGCCCGCCGCCGCACGCGCGCGTGCGGCCGCCCCCCGCCTGCCGCACCCTGCCCGCGGCCGCCGCCTGTGGCGGGAAGGCGCGGCGCCAGGCCGCGGCGGCGGCGAGCGCGGCTCCGCCTGCAAGCCCGAGCGCGAGCGCCAGGCCCGGCGAGAGCGCGACCAGCGTGCCGAGCGCCACGGGCCCCATGCCGAGGAGCACGGCGGTACCGACGACCGCCACCGCCAGCGCCTGCCGCCGATGTCGGCCGAGCCGCGGGGCCAGGAGCCCTGCCGCCACCTCCGCCGCCCAGCCGCCCGCGGCGAGCGCGAGCGCCAGCGCGCCGGCAGGCACGAGCGCGGACGCGCCGTCCGCGAGCGCCAGCGCCAGCCGCCAGGCCCAGGCGGCACCCCAGCCCGCCAGGCCCGCCGCGAGGGCGGCGAAGGCGAGGCCCCAAGGGCGCTCCGGCCGCGCCACCACAGCGGCCGCCGCCGTGCGCAGACGGCGGGCCAGCCGCCGCCAGGGATCCTCGGCCCGGTGCCGGGCCCAGGGGTTGATCGGGGTGATCCGTGCGCCGGACGTGGCCATGGCCGGGATTCTGGCTGCGCCTTCCGCCTCGTGCTGTGCGCCGGTTCGCGCTCCGGAGCGCTCAGGCGGCCGCCTCCTCCTCGTCCCCGCTGCGGGCCAGCACCGGCCGCAGGGCGGCGGCGAGCTCGGCGGGATGGAACTTGGGCACGTAGACGTCGGCCCCCACCGCCTGGCCCAGGTGCTGGTTGGCCTCGGCCGAGAGCGAGGAGTGCATGATGACCGGGATGCCGCGGAAGCGCGGATCGTTCTTGATGCGCTTGGTGAGCACGTAGCCGTCCATCTCCGGCATCTCGACGTCGGTGAGCACCGCCGAGACCAGCCGGTGCACCGGGACGTGGCTTGCCTCGGCGCGGGCGGCGAGCTCCTCGAGCAGCTCCCAGGCCTCCTTGCCGTTGCGCGCGGCGATGTGGCGCACGCCCATCCTGTCGAGCGTCTGCTCGATCTGGCGCCGCGCCACCGCCGAGTCGTCGGCGAAGACCACGGTCGCGTCCACGCCGAGGGGCTCGACCGCGTCGTAGAGCTCGGGGTCGTTGCCGAAGTCGGCGGTCTCGGCCAGCACCTTCTCGACGTCCAGGATCATGACGATGCGCCCGTCGTCGAGCTGGGTGACGGCCGTGATCAGCCCGCCCATGCGGTTCTGCATCATGGGGGGCGGCACCTTCACCTGCGTCCACTCCAGGCGCAGGATGCTCTCGACCGAGTGCACCAGCAGCGCCTGCACGAAGCGGTTGTACTCGGTGATGATCAGGATCTGCGGCTCCTCCTCCGGGTCGAGGCCGCAGAAGCGCGCGAGGTTGATGACCGGGATCATGTTGCCGCGCAGGCTAATCATCCCCTCGACCGCCGGCGGCACGTCCGGGGCGCGGGTGATCTCGGGCACCTGCATCACCTCGCGCACCTTGAAGACGTTGATGCCGAAGACCTCGCTCTTGCCCGTCGCCCGGTCGGTGCCGAGGCTGAAGAGGAGGATCTCCAGGCGGTTGGCACCCGCGAGCCGGGTGCGCTCGTCGACGGATTCCATGAAGCTGGCCATAGCGGTCCCCCGATGCCACAGCGACGGATGCCGGGCGCCCGCCCGGCTCATCCCCCCTATCGGCCGCGGGCGGGCGGACTTTAGCCCCCGGCCCTCCCGCGGAGCGCCACCGGGAGGAAGGCTCCGTCCCGCTCCGGCCGCCCTGCGGCAAGGCACCGGGCGCCCAAAAGAAAAGGGCGCCCGCAGGCGCCCTTCCCGCAGCGGGGATGTGGCCCGCTCACCAGCCGGAGCGCTGCTGGCGGCGCGGCTTGCGCTCCTGGGCCTCGTTCACCCGCAGGGTGCGGCCCTGGAACATCGCGCCGTTGAGCTGCTCGATCGCGCTCTGCGCCTCGCTGTCGTCCATCTCGACGAAGCCGAAACCGCGCGAACGGCCGGTGTCGCGGTCGTTGATGATCTTGGCCGAGTGGACGGTGCCGTGCTGGGCGAACAGGGCCTCCAGCTCGGCGTCGGTGGTGCTGTACGGGAGATTGCCTACGTAGATCGACTTGGACATTTCGCTATCGCCTGCGTCGCGGTGGGAGGGCATCGGCCGTGGCCGGTGCGTCCGCACCTTATGGTCTGGACACCGGCCCCGCGACGCTCGAGCAGACCTCCGGGGTGTGCAGCGGGCGCCGTGGGGCCTTCCTGGTCACCCGGAGGGTCGGCGGGATGCGTTCGTCGGACGGGGCTCGCGCCCCCGCCCCACGGCGGAACCTGCTGGCCGACCGGGCTGCCGCCTACCCTACGCCCTTCGGGCCCGATGCACAAGGCCCGCGGGACGGGCGGCGCCGCCCTCAGCCCCAGCGGTCGTCGCGCACGTAGACCCGCCCGCCCTCGACCTTGACGGGGAAGACGTGCACGGGCTCGTAGGCCGGCGGGGCCGTCGCCTCGCCCGTGAGCAGGTCGAAGCGGGCGCCGTGGCGCGGGCAGACGACCTCCCGGCCCTCGATGTCGCCGCCGGCGAGGCAGCCGCCGTCGTGGGTGCACACGTCCTCGACGGCGTGGAAGCCGTCCTCGAGCCGCACCACCAGCACCTCGGCGTCGTCGAGCTCGACGGTCTTCCAGCCGCCGACCGGGAGCTCGTCCTCTCCGCAGACCTCCACCCACTCCGACATGACTTGAGCCCTGCCTTTCCTCGCTTGCTCACCGCTTGCCGCTCATCCGCAACCAGACACCCGCCCGTGCCAGTCTACGGGTGACGGGTGACGGTCTACGGGCCACTGTGAACTGCAGCCCGCGACCTGTATCCCGACTGTGGGCTTCCAGCGGCGGCCGCCTGTGGCGGCAGAGGCGGGAGACGGGCGTCGGGAGACGAGGGCTGGTGCGCGCTTCGCGCGCAGCCATTTGGTCGGGGCTGGAAGCCCCTCCCACAATCGGGATCTCTTTCCCGTCTCCCGCAACCCGTCTCCCGCATACCATACAAGCGGCATCCTGCCGCGCCCGCTTCGCGGGAGTGGACGGTGACGGGGGACAGGAGACGGGTGACCGTACACCGTAGCCTGCAAGCCGTAACCCGCGTGTGGGGGGGGTCCAGCCCCGGTTCAAAAGGCCGCGCGCGCAGTGCGCACCGGCACTCGCCTCCCGACCCCCGCCTCTCGCCACTCCCGATCCTTGGGAAGGTGCACCACCCCTCGTCTCCCGATACCCGCCTCTCGCCTCTGCCGCGACCGGCGGTCGCGCCTGGAAGCCGCGCTCACATGAAGCCGAGCTGCAGGCGCGCGGCCTCGCTCATGCGCTCCGGGCTCCACGGCGGGTCCCAGACGAGCTCCACCGTCACGTCCCGCACGCCCTCGACGCCGCGCACGGCCGACTCGACCGTGGCGGGGAAGGTCTGGGCCACGGGGCAGCCGGGCGCGGTCAGCGTCATCTTGACGTGCACGCGCCCGGCCTCCTCGTCCACGTCGAGCTCGTAGACGAGCCCGAGGTCGTAGATGTTGACCGGGATCTCGGGGTCGTAGACC
>WFOW01000025.1 GCA_015487895.1 Gammaproteobacteria bacterium
GTCCACCAGCGTGGCCTCGTCGGGGCAGGGGCCGACCACCGCCTGGAGCTCGGCCAGGTTCGGGGTGATGGCGCTCGCGCCGCGGTAACGGCCGAAGTCCGTGCCCTTGGGATCGACCAGCACCGGGACGCCGGCGCGGCGCGCGGCGCCGATCAGGTCGGCGACCGCGGCCAGCGCCCCCTTGCCGTAGTCCGAGAGCACCACGGCGCCCGCCCCGTCGAGGCGCTCGGCGAGCCGGGCCGTCACCCAGGCGGGATCGAAGCCCGGGAAGCCGTCCTCGAAGTCGAGCCGGATGAGCTGCTGGTGGCGGCTGAGGATGCGGAGCTTCGTCACCGTGTGCGCGCCCGGGACGCGCTCGATGGTGCAGCCGATGCCGGCGCGCGCGAGCGCCCGCTCGAGCGTGTCGGCCGCCTCGTCGGCGCCCGCCACGCCGACCACCTCGGCGCTGGCGCCGAGCGCGGCGACGTTGAGGGCGACGTTCGCCGCCCCGCCCGGGCGCTCCTCGGCCTCCTCCACCCGCACCACCGGCACCGGCGCCTCCGGCGAGATGCGCGAGGCGCTGCCGTGCCAGTAGCGGTCGAGCATGAGGTCGCCCACCACCAGCACGCGGGCGCGCGAGAAGTCGGGGATGCGGAGCCTCATGGGACGGCGCAGCGAAGGGCCTGCGCCAATATACGGGAAGCGCAGCGGGGCCGCCAGCGGCGCGGGTACAATGCCGCACCGTGGACCCGCTCCTCCATCCCCGCCACTGGCCGGCCTGGGCGGCGGCCGGCCTGCTGCGCGCGAGCGTGGCGCTGCCCCAGCCGGCACGGCTCTCGCTCGGCCGCGCGCTCGGGCGGCTCGCCTGGCGGGTGGCGGATGAACGGCGGCGCGTGGCCGAGGCCAACCTGCGCCTGTGCCTCCCGGAGCTCGACGGAGGGGCGCGGCGTATCCTGGTGCGGCGTCATTTCGAGGCCGCGGCCACGGGCGTGCTGGAGGCGGCGCTCGCCTGGTGGGGCGATCCGCGGCGGCTGCTCGCGCTCGCCGAGCCCGAGGGGCTCGAGCACCTCGAGCGCCTGCACCGCCAGGGACGCGGCGCCCTGGTGCTGACCGCGCACTTCACCACCCTCGAGATCGCCGCGCACCTCCTCTCGCTCCTGCACCCCGGACGCGCCGTCTACCGGCCGCTGCGCAGCCCGGTCTTCGACCGCATCATGCGCGCCGCCCGCGCGCGGCGCGTCGAGAACGGACAGGTGATCGAGCGCGGCGACGTGCGCGCCCTCCTGCGCGCGCTGCGCGAGGGGGCGGCCGTGTGGTATGCCCCGGACCAGGACCACGGCATCCATCACGGGGTGTTCGCCCCCTTCTTCGGCGTGCCGGCCGCCACCGTCACCGCCACCTCGCGGCTGGCGCGCGCCACGGGCGCGGCCGTCGTGCCCTACCATCCCGAGCGCACGCCCGAAGGGCGCTACCGGCTCCTCATCGAGCCCCCGCTCGAGGGCTTCCCGGGGCCGGATCCGGCGGCCGACGCCGCGCGCATCAACGCCCTCATCGAGGGCTGGGTGCGGCGCGTTCCCGAGCAGTACCTGTGGACACACCGCCGCTTCAAGACCCGTCCCGAGGGCATGCCCGATCCCTATGCCCGCCCGGCCGCCTCCGGAGGGAGGGAATGAGGGAAGGCGAGCGGGTCCTGTTCGTCACGCTCAGCAACATCGGCGACGCGGTGCTGACCACGCCCGTGCTGGAGGTCGTGCACCGCCGCTTTCCGGAGGCGCGCGTGGATCTCGTCGCCGACCCCCGCTCGGCGGAGCTCTTCGCGCGCTGCCCCTACCTGGGCGAGACCTTCCTGCGCCGCAAGCGCGCGGGCTGGCGGGCCGAGCTGGCGCTCGTGCGGCGCCTGCGGCGGCGCCGCTACGCCCTGGCCGTGGACCTGCGCACCGGGCTGCTCGCCCGGCTGGCCCGCGCCCGCGAGCGGCGCACGCGCCGCGGCGCGCGTCCCCTCGGGCCCCATGCCGCCGAGGCGCATCTCGGCGTCGTGGCGGACCTCCTCGACGGCCCGCCGCCGGCGGCGCGCGTCTGGCTCTCGGATCACGACCGCCGTCTCGCCGCGATCCTGCTGCGGGGGCTGCCCGGGGGCCCGCTGCTCGCGCTCGCGCCCGGCGCCAACTGGCCGGGCAAGATCTGGCCGGCGGAGCGCTTCGCCGGGCTCGCGCGCGCGCTGGCGCCGCGTTTCGCCGCCGTGGCGCTGGTCGGCGGCCCCGCCGACCGGGCCCGCACCGCGGCCGTGGCGGCCGCGATCGGCGGCACGCTGCCGGTGGCCGACCTCGCCGGCCGCACGGGGCTGCTCACCGCCGCCGCCGTGCTGGAGCGCTGCGCGCTCCTCGTCGGCAACGACTCCGGCCTCGGCCACATGGCGGCAGCGGCAGGCACCCCCACCGTGACCGTCTTCGGGCCCGGCGATCCCGAGCGCTATCGCCCCTGGGGCCCGGCGGCAGAGGTCGTGGTGGCGCCGGGGCGCGACCTCGGCCGCCTCGCCCCCGGCCCCGTGGCCGAGGCCGCCGCCCGCGCCCTGGCCGCGGCACCCCCCGTGCCGCGGGGGGCGGCAGGAGCCCCTCCCGTCACCCGGTTCCGCACGGGGAGCCGGCCATGAGGCCCCACCCCCCGCGCGGCGGCACCGGGCACCCGCGGGCGCCGCGAGGCCCAGGGCGATGTGCGGGATAGCGGGCTACCTCGTGCTCGACGGCGCGCCGCCCGGCGACTCGTGCCTCGAGGGCATGGCCCGGCGGCTCGCCCACCGCGGCCCGGACGGGCGCGGATTCTGGCGCGGCCCCCGGGCCGGGATGGCGCACACCCGTCTCGCCATCATCGACCTCGAGACCGGGAAGCAGCCGCTGCGTGACGAGGGCGGGGCGGTCCTCGTCGCGAACGGGGAGATCTACAACCACCTGGAGCTGCGCGCGGAGCTGGAGCGCGAGGGGTTCCGCTTCCGCACACGCTCCGACTGCGAGCCGATCCTCCACGGCTGGCGGCGCTGGGGCACCGGCGTGCTGGAGCGGCTGCGGGGGATGTACGCCTTCGCGCTCTACGACCCCGAGGGGCATCAGCTCCTGCTCGCCCGCGACCGCCTCGGCATCAAGCCCCTTTACTGTCTGGTCGAGGGAGGCGTCCTGTACTTCGCCTCCGAGATCAAGGCGCTGGCGCCTCTCCTCCCCGCCCTCCGGATCGAGCCGTCGGCGGTGGCGCGCTTTCTGCAGACCGGCTTCTCCAGCGGGAGGCACACGGCCATCCAGGGCATCGAGCGGGTGCTGCCGGGGGAGGCCGTGCTCGTGCGTCCGGACGCGCCGCCGCGGCGCTGGCGCTACTGGCGCCCGCCTCCCTGCACGGAGATCGAGCCCCTCCCGCCCGAGGAGGCCCTGCAGCGCTTCGAGGCCCTGATGGAGGAGACAACGGCCCTGCACCTGCGTGCCGACGTCCCCGTGGGCGTGTTCCTGTCCGGGGGCCTCGACTCCTCCACCCTGCTCGAGCTGGCCCGCCGCCTTCCCGGGGGCCCCACCTCGGCCTGGACCGTCTCCTTCCGCGACCCCAGCGTGCATGACGAGTCCAGGCTGGCCTCCAAGGTGGCGAGCCGTGCCGGCGTGCGCCACGAGACCGTCGTCCTCGACGAGCGCCGGCTGCTCGGCAGGCTCCCCCACGCCGTCTGGGCGGCGGACGAGCTGATGGGCGACTATGCGATGCTGCCGGTGTCCTTCCTCGCGCAGGCGGCGGCCCCCACGCACAAGGTGGTGCTCTCGGGGGAAGGGGGGGACGAGGTCTTCGCGGGCTACGGCCGCTACCGGGTGCCCCGGCTGCGCCGCCTGCTGCGCGCCCTGCGCCATACGGGCTCCGGCGGGTTCCGCACGCGACCGGCGCTGCCCCCGCGGCTGGCCCGCGAGCTCCTTGTCCCGGAGCTCGCGGCCGAGGCCGCGCGCTGGCGCGGGCCTTTCCAGGAGGCGTGGCGGGAAGCCGGAAGGGGCTGCAGCGCGCTCGCCCGCATGCAGCGCGTGGACATCGAGACCTGGCTGCCGGACGATCTGCTGGTCAAGGTGGACCGGCAGCTGATGGCCTGGGGCGTGGAAGGCCGGGTCCCCTACCTCGACCACCACGTGGTCGAGTTCGGGCTGCGCCTGCCCGACCGTCTCAAGACGCGCGGGCGCCGGGGCAAGCTCCTGCTGCGCCGGTGGGCCGGGCGGCACCTGCCCGAGGAGGTGTGGCGCGGCCGCAAGCGCGGCTTCACCGTGCCGGTGCGCGCCTGGCTGCAGGGCCCCCTGCTGGAGCGCCTGGCCCAGGCGCTCCCCCGCACGGAGGTCGGGCGGGGCCTGCTCCGTCCGGGCGCCGTGGAGCGCCTGGTGCGTGCGCACCGCGGGAGCGGCCGCCACACACATGCCATCTGGTCCCTCCTGGTGCTCGCCGTCTGGCACCGGTGCCTGGTGGAGGGCGCCGGCACGGCGCCCCCTCCTCCCGACCTGCAGCCGGACGAGTACCTCACCGCCTGAGGCGGAGGCCGCGTGCGCCCGCAGGACCGTTCCATGAGCACCCCCTTTCCCCGTGCCTCCGCGCGCACTGCGGGCCGTCTGCCGCGGGCCGCCGAGCCCCGGAGCGCCGGAGACATCGCCAGGCCATGACACCCCGCACCGCGCAAATCATCGGCTCACGAGGCGGCGGCGGCGCGGAACGCTTCTTCATCCGCCTCACGGCGGCGCTGCACGAGGCGGGCGTGCCGGTGCTCGCGGTGCTCCCGCCCGGGAGCTACGTCGACCGCGAGCTCCCGCCGGAGGTGCCGCGGTCGCGGGTGCCCATGCGCGGCGTCTGGGACCTGCAGGCACGCTGGCGCATCGGGCGCGCGGTGAGGCGCTTCGGCGCCGACCTCGTGCAGACCTGGATGGGGCGTGCCACACGGCTGACGCGCCTGCCGGCCGGCTCCCGGCCGGTGCACGTCGCCCGCCTCGGGGGCTACTACAACGTCAAGGGCTACCGCCACGCCCACGCCTGGATCGCCAACACCCGCGGGATCCGCGACTACCTTGTCGCCCACGGCCTGCCCGCCGGGCGCGTCTTCCACGTCCCGAACTTCGTGGAGCCCGCACCGGAGCTGCCCCCGGAGCGGCTCGCGCGCGTTCGCGCGCGCCTCGGCGCCGCGGAGGCGGCGCTGGCGCTGACGGTCGCGCGCCTCCACCCCAACAAGGGCATCGAGGACCTGCTGCGGGCCTGGCGCGAGGTGCCTCCGCCCGCCGTGCTCGCCGTCGCGGGTGACGGCCCCGAGCGGGAACGCCTGCACGCGCTCGCGCGGGAGCTGGGCGTCGACGCGCGCGTGCGCTGGCTCGGCTGGCAGCGTGACCCGGGCCCGCTCTACGCCGCCTGCGACCTGGTGGTGGTCCCTTCGCGGCTCGAGCCGCTGGGCAACGTGGTGCTGGAGGCCTGGAGCCACGGGCGCGCGGTGGTCGCGACCCACACGGCAGGGCCCGCCGAGCTCATGGAGGGATGCGAGGGGGGCGTGCTGGTCCCGCCCGCCGATCCCCGGGCGCTGGCCGGCGCCGTCACGGAGCTGCTGGCCGACGGGCAGGCCCGCGCGCGGCTCGGGGCCGCAGGCCTGGAGGAGGTGCGCACCCGCTACACGCCGGCGGCGGTCGTCGGCCGGCTGACGAGGCTCTATGCGGCGCTGTGCGGGTGAGCGTGCCGGGAGGAGGGCACGGCGGCCTCCTCCTGCTGCGCGGGTGAGCGCACCGCCACGGCCACGCCCACGGTCAGCAGCCACCAGAGGACCGTGGACCAGTAGCTCGCGTAGATCGCCATGTGCACGTTGAGGGGGAAGGCGGCCACGACCGCGCCCGCCAGCCAGGGCGCCGCCGCCTCGCTGCGCCACAGCGCCGAACCGAGGCGGGCGAGCAGCACCCCCCAGAAGGCGAGGTAGCCCAGGAGACCGAGGACGCCGGTCTCGACCAGGATCTCCAGCACGAACTGGTGCGGGTGGGTGGGGACGATCCCCTCGGCCGCCAGCGTGTCCCGCGGGTCGGCGTGCCGCAGGTAGAGCCTGCGGAAGCCGCGCGGGCCCACGCCGTTGAGCCAGTGCGCGCGGGCCATGTCAAGCGTGGTGGTCCAGATGGACAGGCGCCTCCCTGTGGCCTCGTCCATGCGCTCCCAGCTCCCGCTCGCCAGCCCCCCGAGCGTCGTCCCGAGGCGCTCGCGGAAGGGCTGGTGCTGCAGGGCGGCCGCGGCCGTGAGGCCGAGGACGGCCAGCAGCGCCGCGCCCCGCCGCAGCCCCGTCCCGGGCCGGGCCGCCAGCAGCCTGTGGACGGCGTAGAGCGCCAGCCCCACCGCGAGCATGGCCCAGCCCGTGCGGTTGCCGGACAGCAGCACCGCGGCGAACACCGGCGCCAGCAGCGGCAGCCAGAGCCATCTCCTCCCTTCCGCGGCCGCGCGGGCCCATGCGAGGCAGACCGGGACGAAGACCGCCGTCACGGTCCCGAGGCGGAGCTTCGGATGGAAGGCCCCCGTGAGCTGGCGGCCGTTGTAGGGATAGCCGAGCAGGTTCGCGCCGGCGGCGAGCTGCACGAGGGCGTCCAGCGACCAGGCGCAGACGACGGCCCCGGTCCCCCAGAGCAGGCGCCGGCGCGCGGCCTCCTCGCGCAGGACGTCGCGCACGAAGACGGCGGCCAGCGGGAAGCGGAGCCAGATGAGCGCCGTGCTGAAGGACCTTCGCGGATCGGCCGCGTCCGGCAGCGACAGCCACATGGGGATCCAGAAGCACAGGAACAGCAGGAAGAGCAGGCGCAGCGCCGGGTCACGGACGTAGCGGCGGGGCGTGCGCGCCAGGCGCACGGCCCCGACGGCGGCCATGACCGCCACCGGCAGGTTGAACAGGGTCTTGGTGGCGAGCAGGGGCACGCAGCTCAGCACGAGGAGCCAGCCCCAGTTGCGCCGCAGCGCGCCCGTGAGGGCCCCTCCCGTCACGGCGCCCATCACGCCTCCGCGGAGGCCGCCCGCCCGAGCAGGCCGTCGGCGCGCAGCCGCGCCACGACCCGCTCCGGCGGGAGGCTGGCCATGCAGCGGTGCCCGCGCCCGGGGGGGCAGGCGGGCAGATGGCAGGGCGCGCACGGGGCCTCGCCGCGCAGCACCCGGTGCGCCTGCCCGCGCGCCGCGTGCCGGGCGGGATCGGTGGGCCCGAAGATGGCGTAGACGGGCGTGCCGGCGGCCGCCACCAGATGCATGGGCCCCGAATCGCCGGTGACGGCGAAGCGGGCCCCGCGCGCCACCGCCGCCAGCTCCGGGAGGCCGAGCTCGCCCATCGCGTCGACGCCGGGAGCGGAGGCCCGCGCGAGCAGCGCCTTCTCTTCCCGGCTCCCGATCCACACCGGCACCAGGCCCTCGGCCTCCAGCGCGGACGCGAGCGCGGCGAAGCGCTCCATCCCCCAGCGCTTGCTCGCCCAGCGCGGGCTGGATCCCGGCTGCAGGAGCGCATACCCCCCGGCACGCAGGCCGCGGCGTGCGAGCCAGCCCTCCGCCCTCGAGAGCGTCTCGGCCGAGAGGCGGATCCGCGGCTCGGCCTCCCGGGCGCCGGGCACGCCCGCGCGCTCGAGCAGCGCCGCGAGCCGCTCCCAGGGATGACGGCCCGGGTCGTCGTCCGGCAGGTGCGTCCGGTACACCCATCCGGGGCCCAGCCCCACGCGGAAGGGGACGCCGCTGAGCAGGCACAGCAGCCGCGTGCGGTCGGAGCACTGCAGGTCGTAGATCGCGCCGAGCCCCATCCCGCGGACCCTCCGGACGAGGCCGGCCATCGCCCGCACGCCCCGCTCCCCGAAGGTGAGGACGCGCACCGCCCCCTGCTCCGCCAGCAGCCCGGCGTAGGGCGGCCGCGTCAGCACGAGGCACTCCGCGCCGGCATGGGCGCGGCGGATCGCCTCGATGAAGCCCGAGGCGAGCGCCACGTCGCCCAGGGCCCCCAGCTTGATGATCAGGATGCGCTCGACCTCCACGACCGGCACCATTGCCCTCATGGCGGGGTGGGGAGGCCTTCCTCCTCCCGGAAAGGCCCGGCGTCCGCGAGCCCGTGGTAGAGCGCCAGCGTGCGCTCCAGCATGGCCCGCAGGGTGAAAGGATGGCCCGCGGGCACCGGCGGCGGCCGCTCGAGGAGCGCGGCGACGCGGCGCGCGAGCGCGTCGAGGTCGCCCGGCGGAACCCGCCCCTCCGGATACAGGTGCCCCAGGATCTCGCCGACGCCGCCGTGGTCCCAGCCGGCCGCGGGCACCCCGAGGCTCAGGGCCTCCAGCGTGGTGCGCCCGAAGGACTCGGGCCTCTCGGAGAGCGAAAGCACCACGTTGGAGACGGCCATGATCTCGCGCAGGTCCTCGCGGTGGCCGAGGAAGGTGATGCGCCCCGCGAGCCCCGTCTCGCGCACCCGCCGCTCGAGCGTGCGCGCGTAGCCCGCGTGCCGCGGATGGTGGCCGCCCACCACGAGGCCGTGCACGTCGCGCCGCTCGAGCAGCAGGCGGCGGACGAGCTCGACGAAGACCTCGTGCCCCTTGAGGCGGGTGAGCCGTCCGGGAAGGGTCAGCACCAGACGGTCGAGCAGGCGCGGGTGGTCGCGGTACCAGGCCTCGAGCCAGCGCTGCGGCGGGCGGTAGCCGTGCGGGTAGAAGCGCGGGTCCACGCCGCGGTGGATGACGGTCACGCGCGCGGGATCCACGCGGTAGCGGTCGAGCACGTAGCGGCGGACGGCCTCGGAGACGGCGATGACGCGCTCGCCGCGCGTCATGACGGCGCTGTAGCGCGAGACCGAGTAGAAGCCGTGGACGGTGGTGACGAAGCGCGGGCGCGCGCGCGGGTCCATGCCCCGCCACGCGAGCCAGGCCACCCAGGCCGGCATGCGCGAGCGCGCGTGCAGGATGTCCACGCGCTCGCGCGCGAGGAGTCGCCGCAGGCGCGGCACGAGCCGCAGCGTCCACGGCGACTTGGCGCCGATGGGCCACTCGACGTGCTCGCTGCCTTCCTCCACCAGGCGCCGGGCGAGGCGCCCGCCGGCCGAGACCACGATGGAGCGGTGGCCGGCCTCGACCAGGGCGCGGGCGACCTCGAGCGTTCCGCGCTCGACGCCGCCGGCCTCGAGCGCCGGCAGCACCTGCACCACGGTCAGGCGCCGAACCATCGGGCGAGGATCCATTCGGCGCAGCGGCCGGCCTCGTCGAGCGGCTCCGCCGGAGGCCGCAGGACGGCGCCGGCGAGCCAGTCCACGAGGCGCACGGCGAGGCCCGCCGCGACGAGCCCGTCGATGCCGCGCACGACGCGCCCGGCTCGCCCGCGGCGCGGCACGGGCAGCAGCCCCACGGCGGCGCCGGCGCTCAGCGCCTCGTAGACCATGGAGGCGCTGTCCTCGGTGACCCAGGCGACGGCGGCGCGCGCGAGGCGCTCCGGCAGCCACCCCGGGTCCGTCTCCTGCCACGGCACCACACGGGCGCGCCCGGCCAGCGCCGCGCGGGCGGCCTCGGCGAAGCCTGCGGGCGTGCGCCGGGAGGTGGTCACGGTCCAGGGGCGATCGGGCTCGCGCGCGAGCACCTCGCCGATCGCGGCCAGCGCGGCGGCGCCGTCCCAGCCGTGGTGCGCCGAGGGCCCGCCCACGAGCACGATCCCCTCCTCGCCGCGTCGCGACGCCGGCCGGAGCGGGTTGAGGGGACCGCGAGTGACGAGGACATTGGGGCGCGCGGGCGGGCGGTCGTGCTCGGGGACCACGCACAGGTCGAACCAGGCGAGCGGCAGGCTCGGGCGCATGAGCACCACCGCGCGCCCGCCGCGCGCGCGGCGCGCGGCGAGGAGCGCGGCATGGGTGGCATGGCCCGCGCCCACGATCAGGTCCGGGTCCGGGAGCCCCTCGCCGGGGGGAAAGGCGCCGGCGAGCCACCAGCCGAGCGCCGCGCGCGCGGGCGGGGCGGCGATGTCGTGCACGGCCACCGCGCAGCGGCGCGCGAGCGCGCGCGCGAGCCCCTCGCTCTGGCGCTCGTGGCCCGGCTTGCCGTCGACGACGCGCCAGAGGGTGAGGCTCAGCCCTTCAGGACGAAGGCCGTTCCGCAGTAGGGGCAGATGCGCCGCTCGCCCGGCCGCTCCAGCGGGATGTACACCCGGGGATGGGCGTTCCACAGGCTCTCCTCGGGCAGCGGGCAATGGACCGGGAGCTGGTCGGCCGTGACCTCGTGGACCGTGCGCGCGCGCGCGGCGGGCTCGGGCTGCGGCTGCTCGGCGCTCGGCTGGGGCACGGTCGCGTCCTCCACGCTGCCGCCGGCGATTATACCGGAAGCTCCGGAAAATGCGTCTTTTCGGAGCTTCCCCGCGGCCAGGGACGGCCGCGGGAAGGCCCATGCGCACGGATGCGTATGGCGACACAAAAGGGGAGATCAGAATGGCCGCGAAGCGCCCTAGCGCTGATCGATCCGCGGAGCGGATTGATCAGCTGTCTCCTACCGGCGTGAGCCAGTCGTCGTGGCCGGCGAGGCGGCCGTGCACGAGGTCGAAGTAGCGCCGCTGCAGCAGCTCGGTCACGGGCCCGCGCGTGCCCGCGCCGATGACGCGGCCGTCGACCTCGCGGATGGGCGTGACCTCGGCGGCGGTGCCCGTGAAGAAGGCCTCGTCGGCGATGTAGACCTCGTCGCGGCTGATGCGCCGCTCGCGCACCTCGATGCCCTCCTCGCGCGCCAGCCGGATGACCGTGTCGCGCGTGATGCCGTCGAGGGCCGAGGTCAGCTCCGGCGTGTGCAGCACGCCATCGCGCACGATGAAGACGTTCTCGCCGCTGCCCTCGGCGACGTAGCCCTCGGGGTCGAGCAGCAGCGCCTCGTCGTAGCCGCAGGCGAGCGCCTCGTTCAGCGCCAGCATGGAGTTCATGTAGTTGCCGTTGGCCTTGGCCTTGCACATCGTGATGTTGACATGGTGGCGCGTGAAGGAGGAGGTCTTGACGCGGATGCCGCGCTCCATGTTCTCCTTGCCGAGATAGGCGCCCCACTCCCAGGCCGCCACCATGCCGTGCACGCGCAGGTTGTCGGCGCGCAGGCCCATGCCCTCGGCGCCGTAGAAGCACATGGGCCGGATGTAGCAGGCCTCGAGGCCGTTCTCGCGGATCACGGAGAGCACGGCCTCGTTGATGGTGTCCTTGTCCCAGGGCAGCGGCATGCCGAGGATGCGGGCGGAGCGGAACAGGCGGTCGGTGTGCGCCTGCAGGCGGAAGACCGCGGTGCCGCGCTCCGTGCGGTAGGCGCGGATGCCCTCGAAGACGCCGAGCCCATAGTGGAGGGTGTGGGTGAGCACGTGCACGCGGGCCTCGCGCCAGGGCACCAGCGCCCCGTCGAGCCAGATGACCCCGTCGCGGTCCGCCATGCTCATCGCTGCCTCACTCCCCCTTCGTCCCCGGCCTCCATCCAGGCCCGCCACAGCGCGGCCACCGCCCCGCGCTCGTCGGCGAGGGCACCGGCGTCGACCACCGGGTCCTCGCCCTCGAGCGTGAGGCGCTGCACCTTCGCCAGGCAGGCGCGGTAGCCGCGGCGCAGCACGTCCGCCTCGTCGGCGCCGACGACGCCGGCCTCGGCCAGGGCCTCGATGAGCGGCAGGGTGCCCGTGTGCCCGGTGAGCGACGGGTGCGCGCCCGCCCAGCGCAGGACCGCATATTGAACCATGAATTCCACGTCCACGATACCGCCGCGGCCGTGCTTGAGGTGCACGCGGCCGGGCGGGGCGCGGTCGAGCTCGCGGCGCATGCGCGCGCGCATCGCCGCCACCTCGCGCCGCAGCGCCTGCGGATCCCGCGGGCGGGTCAGGATCTCGTGGCGGATGCGGCCGAAGCCCTCGGCCACCGCCGGCGCGCCGGCGACGGGGCGCGCGCGCACCAGCGCCTGGTGCTCCCAGGTCCAGGCCTCCTCGCGCTGGTAGGCGGCGAAGGCGTCCAGCCCCGAGACCAGCAGGCCCGCGCCGCCCTGCGGGCGCAGGCGCACGTCGACGGCGTAGAGGCTCCCGGAGAGGGTCTGGGCGGTGAGCAGGTGGATGAGGCGCTGGCCCAGCCGCGCGAAGTACTCCTGGTTGTGGATCCGGCGCGGCCCGCGGGTGGCCTCGCGGCCGCCGGCGCTGTCGTGCAGGAAGACGAGGTCGAGGTCCGAACCGTAGGACAGCTCGCGCCCGCCGAGCTTGCCGTAGCCGATGGCGGCGAAGCCCGCCTCGCGCCGGCGGCGCCCGGCGCCGCAAAGCGGCGGGCCGTGGCGGCGCTCGAGATGGGCGCGGGCCGCGGCCAGCGCCCGCTCCAGGACGGCCTCTGCGATCTCCGTCAGGGCCTCGCCGACCTCGGCGACGTCGAGGCGCCCGTCGAGATCGGCCGCCGCCACGCGCAGCACGGCCCCGTCCTTGAAATGGCGCAGCGCCTCGAGCACCGATTCGGTGTCCTCAGGATCCACGCCCTCGAGCTGCGCGGCGAGCGCCTCCCGCAGCCGCCCGCCGCGCAGCGGCTCGAGCAGCGCGCGTGCGTCGAGCAGCTCGTCGAGCAGCAGCGGATGGCGCGCGAGCAGCGCCGCCACCCACGGGCTCGCCCCGCACAGGCGCACCAGCTCGAAGAGCGCCGGCGGGTGCTCGTCGAGCAGCGCGAGATAGGCCGTGCGGCCGGCGATCGCCTCCAGCACCTCGAGCGTGCGGGCGAGCGCCGCCTCGGGCCGTGGCGCGCGCGCCGCGAGCGCCAGGGCCCGCGGCACGAGGCGGTCGAGGAGGCGCGCGCCGCGCTCGCCCGCGAGCCGGAAGGCCGCCCCCTCGCGCGCCGCGCGCAGCCGCCGCCACACGCCCTCGGGGTCGCGGTAGCCGGCCTCGGTGAGCACCGCGCGGGCGGCGTCCGCCGGTGTGCGCCCCTCCCACACGGCCGCAAGGCGCGCCTCGGGCCCGGGCTCCGGCTCGCGCCCGCGGCGCGGCGGCCGGAAGACGGCCTCGAAGTGGCGCTCGACCGCCGTGCGCACGCGCGCGATCTCGGCCTCGAGCGCCCCCCAGCCCGGCCGGCCCATGGCGTAGGCGATGCGCGCGCGCTCGACCTCCGTCGCAGGGAGCCGGTGCGTCTGGGCGTCGCGCACGGCCTGCAGCCGGTGCTCCAGGCGCCGCAGGAAGCGGTAGGCGTCGGCGAGCTCCGCCGCCGCGTCCGCGGGCAGGTGGCCGGCCGCCGCCACGGCCTCCAGGGCCTCGAGCACCGCGCGGCGGCGCAGGGCCGGCTCCCGCCCGCCGCGCACCACCTGGAAGGTCTGGACGATGAACTCGATCTCGCGGATGCCGCCGGGGCCGCGCTTGATGTCGTCCTGCATGGCGCGCCGGGCCACCTCGCGCTCGATCATGGCCTTGAGCTCGCGCAGCGACTCGAAGGCGCCGTAGTCGAGGTAGCGCCGGTAGACGAAGGGCGCAAGGCGCCCGAGCACGGCGGCGCCCGCCTCGAGGTCGCCCGCCACCGGCCGCGCGCGCACCAGCGCGTAGCGCTCCCAGTCGCGCCCGTGCGCCTGGTAGTACTCCTCCAGGGCGTCGAAGGAGATCGCCAGGGGGCCGCTGGTTCCGAACGGCCGCAGCCTGAGGTCGGTGCGGAAGACGAAGCCCTCGGCGGTGGTCTCGCCGAGCACGCGCGCCAGCCCACGCGCGAGCCGCGCGAAGTGCTCCTCGTGCGTCTCGCGCCGGCCGCCACGCACGCGCCCCTCCTCGGGGTAGGCCACCAGCAGGTCCACGTCGGAGGAGAAATTGAGCTCGCGCCCGCCGAGCTTGCCGAGGCCCAGCACCACCGCGCGCATGGGCCGCCCGTCGCGCCGCCGCGGCGTGCCGTGCTCGCGCCGCCCGAGGCGCTCGAGGGCGGCGAGGGCGGCCTCGATGCAGCCGTCGGCGAGCTCGCTCAGGTCGGCGAAGACCTCCTCGAGCGGCGCCCAGCCGGCGAGGTCGCGCCAGGCGATGCGCACCATCTCGTAGCGGCGCAGGCGCCGGAGCGCCGACATCAGGGCCGGCTCGTCGCGGGCGCGGGCCGCAGCGGCGGCCGCGCGCGCCGCGAGCTCGCCGCGCGCGTAGCCGCGCAGCAGGTCGCCGGTCGAGAGAAGGCGCGTCAGCAGGGCCGGCTCGCGCGCCAGCGCCTCGGCGACGAAGGGGCTCGCGACCAGCACCGCCGCCAGCACACGCCGGAAGTCGGGGTCGCGCGGCACGCGCTCGCCGGCGCGGCAGGCGGCCTCCTCCCACGCCGACCAGGCGCGCTCGCGCTCCGGGCGCAGCGCCTGCGGCAGCGGCAGGCGCCAGGGCGGAAGGGGCCGGGCCGTCATGCGGCCAGTGTACACGCCGCCTGCGGCGGAGAGGCGGGAGACGGGTTGCGGGTTACGGGAGACGGGTGACGGGAGACGGGTTGCGGAAGACGGGAAAGACCATTCGGCCGCGCGCGGAGCGCGCACCAGCCCTCGTCTCCCGACACCCGTCTCCCGCCTCTGCCGCCACAGGCGGCCGCTGCTGGAAACCGCTTGTATAGTGCACGGGAAACGGGTTACGGGAGACGGGAAAGACCATTCGGTCG
>WFOW01000026.1 GCA_015487895.1 Gammaproteobacteria bacterium
GCCTGGAGCAGCTCCTGGCTGAGCGGATTGAGGTTCTGTGCGGCGTAGCGGCGGCCCGGGAAGTTCTCGGGGGGGTTCTCGGCCAGCGCCAGCATCCGGTCCTTGTACCCGCGGAAGCGGCCGACGTCGGCGGCGATCTCCTCGAGCAGCCCGGCGGCGCGCGGGTCCGCGGCGAGGTGCCCCATGCCGCGCAGCTCGGCGAGCCGCGCCTCGATGCGCCCCAGACCGTCGAGATAGGCCCCCTTGTGCTCGTCCTCGTGGGTAAGGAGGTAGAAGCCGAGGGCCGCGCGCGCGGCGTCGAGCTCGGCCTTCAGCCCCAGGGAGGCGCGGATGGCCGGCTGCGCATCGCCGACCAGACGGTGCAGCCCCTCACCCAGCCCCGACGTCCCCAGCCGTGCCACGGCGGCCATGGCCACGATCACCGCGACCAGCAGCCCCACCGCGATCCACATCTTGAGGCCGATGGTCATGCCCGCGAGCAGCCTTGCAGGATTGCGCATGAGGATCCCCCGTGCCTCGGGCGTCGGTGCGCCCGCCTCGCACGCCCTGTAGCGGCCGCGGCGGCCGGATCTTTAGGCCCCTGGCGGGGAGTGGCGGGAGGCGGGTGTCGGGAGACGAGCTAGACGGGTTACAGCTTGCAGGCTACGGTGTACAGTCACCCGTCACCCGTAACCCGTCTCCCGTGCACTCCCGCGAAGCGGGCGGGGCTGGAAACCCCTCTCACAGCCGAAAGTGACGGGAGGCGGGTGTCGGGAGGCGAGGGTTGGTGCGCCCTTCGGGCGCAGCCGTTTCTTTCCCGTCTCCCGTAACCCGTCTCCCGTAACCCGTCTCCCGTAACCCGTCTCCCGTAACCCGCCGGCTCCGCCGGCGGCCTAGACCGCCATCCAGGGCAGGGGCTCGTCCTGCCCGGCGCAGAGGACGTCGCCGGGGGCACAGCCGAGGGCGGCGGCAAGGGCCGAGCGGGCATGGGCCGGGGTGTTGTTCTGCTCCGAGAGGTGCATGGCCACCACGTGGCGCAGCCCGTCCCAGGCGACCTCGCCCAGCAGCCCTGCCGCCTGGGCGTTGCTCAGGTGCCCGTAGGCGCCGCCGACGCGGGCCTTGAGCGGCCCGGGATAGGGCCCGCGGGCGAGCAGCCCCGGGTCGTGGTTGCACTCGAGCAGCAGGGCATGGCAGCGCTCCAGCATGCGGCGCATGTGCGGCGTGACGTGGCCCGCGTCCGTGACCAGGCCCAGGCGCCGGTCGCCGTCGCCGAGCACGAGCTGGCATGGCTCGCGCGCATCGTGCGGCACCGGGAAAGGCTCGAGCCGCAGGGCGCCGATGGCGAAGGGCCCGTGGATGTCGAAGGGCCGCAGCTCCGTGCCGGACGCATCGCCCAGGGCGGCGAGGGTGCCGGGCGAGGCATATAGCGGCACGCCCCAGCGGCGCGCGCAGGCAACAGCGCCGCGGGCGTGGTCGCCGTGCTCGTGGGTGAGGACGATGGCCGCGAGCGCGGCGGGATCGCAGCCGAGGCGCGCGAGCCGCCGCTCGGCCTCGGCCACGGAGAAGCCGCAGTCGATCAGCACCCGCGTGCCGTCGGCCGCCGCCAGCAGGCCGTTGCCGCGGCTGCCGCTGCCGAGGACCGCGAAGCGCACCGCGTGCGCCTCCGCCCTCTCAGCGCAGCTGACGCTCGAGCAGGCGCAGGATGCGGGCCGCGGCGTCCGATCCGAGCGGCACGCCCTTGACGTCGGCGACGCGCACCACCGAGCGGTCCTGCGCCCCCGTGATCCGGATCTGGTAGGTGACGGCCTCCGAGGGGCGCTCGTCGCGCCGCCAGAAGGCGAGCCGCGAGAGGAGGCCAGGCCGGCGCCGCGCCTCCTCGCCGCCCTTCCCTTCCCCTCCATGGGGATCGGCGTAACGCACGAAATAGACCCCGGCGCTGCGGTCCCGGTCGAGCACGGTGAAGCCGGCGCGATCGAGGGCGATCCCCACCAGCCGCCATGCCCGCGGGAAGCCGGCGCGCACGCGGATCACCGGCCGCCCCTCCCCGTCGGTGCCGAGGGCGGCGGCCGGCTCCCGCCCCTCGGCCCGGGCGATCATGCGCCGCGCGCGCTCCCGGTCCACGCCGAGAAAGAGCATCAGCCGGGCGAGCAGCTCGGCCTCGAGCTCCGGGTCGCGCGGGCGCGGCTGCCAGGCGGAGTCAAGGTCCAGCTCCGGGTTTCGCGCGTACACCTCCTCCACCCCGAAGTGGGTGACGAAGACCTCGGTGGTGCCCGGGCGCTCGCCCCGCTCGATGCGGATGCGGAAGCGGTCCCGCACCGCCGCTCCCTGCCCGTCGCCGCCGAACATCGCCTCCAGGATGCGTCCCATGACGTTCCGCGGGACGTCGATCCGGGTCTCCACCCAGTCCGTCTCGACGATCCCGAGGGCGGGATCCTCGCGCCTCACCGGATAGCCCCGGCTGGCCAGGAAGTCGCGCACGCGCTTCCACACCTCGCCCGGCTCGGCCTCCACCACCAGCCAGCGCCGGTCGCCCTCGCGCACCACGCGCACGCCGGGCGGCTGCGGGAGCAGCTCGGCGGGCCCACGCCCCCGCCGGCCGGCGTACTCCGAATAGGTGGCGCTGCCCGAGGGCCCCGGCAGCCCCACGGCCTCGTCGGAGGGGAGGCGGCTCAGATCCGGCGGCAGCTCGAGCTTCCGCGCCTCCCGGGCCTCCCGGTAGTCGGGCCGGCGGTCCGGCAGCGCGCGGTCCAGCCAGCCGCAGCCGCCGGCCAGCAGGAGCGGAAGCAGGAGCGCCGCGCCGACGACGGAGGCTGCCCCGCGGGTGGCGGTGCCCGCACCGGAGCCTGCGCGCGCGCCGCTCATGCCGCCACGCCCGCCTGGCGCATGGCCTCGAGGACGGTCCCGTGGTGCCGTTCCGACAGCGGGGTCAGGGGCAGGCGGATGCCGGGGCCGATCAGCCCCATGCGATGCACGGCCCATTTGACCGGGATGGGGTTGGACTCGACGAACAGGGCGCGGTGCAGCGGCTCGAGCCGCGCGTTCACGGCCTCGGCCTCCTCGCGGCGGCCGGCCACCGCGGCACGGCACATCTCGGCCATCGCCTTCGGCGCCACGTTGGCCGTCACCGAGATGACGCCCTTGCCTCCGGCGAGCATGAGCTCCATGGCCGTGGCGTCGTCACCGCTGTAGACGTCGAGGGTGTCGCCGCAGCGCTCGAGGATCTCGCGCGCGCGTCCGAGGTCGCCGGTGGCCTCCTTGATGCCGACGATGTTGGAGATGCGCGCCAGCCGCTCGACGGTCTCCGGCAGCAGGTCGCAGGCGGTGCGGGAGGGCACGTTGTAGAGGATCTGGGGGATGGGCACGGCCTCGGCGATCGCCTTGAAGTGCAGGTAGAGCCCTTCCTGCGTGGGCTTGTTGTAGTAGGGCGTCACCAGCAGGCAGGCGTCGGCGCCCGCCTCGAGGGCGCAGCGCGTGAGCTCGATGGCCTCGCGCGTGCTGTTCGAGCCGGTGCCGGCGATGACCGGGACCCGCCCGCGCGCGAGGTCCACCACGCGGCGGATGACCCAGCAGTGCTCCTCCTCGTCGAGCGTGGGCGACTCGCCCGTGGTGCCCACGGCGACGATGGCGTCGGTGCCCGCCTCGACGTGGAGCTCCACCAGCCGCTCGAGCGCGGCCTCGTCCAGGGACCCGTCCGCCGTCATCGGCGTGACGAGGGCCACCATGCTGCCGTGGAACATGCGCTCCCCCGTGCCCGGCGCGGCCTCCGGCCGGCCAAACCGAGCGAGCATGGTACTTTAGCGGGCCAGCGGGCGACAAGGCGCGGGGCGCCGCCTTGCGGCGCGCGCGTGCGCGGGTACACTTTGCCGCAGGGCGGGCCGCGGCCCGCCGGGACAGGGGCCAGCCATCACGACCGCCACCTTGAAGAAGCACTACCTGGTCATCTCCGCCCTCGGGGAGGACCGGCCGGGGATCGTCCAGGAGCTCTCGCGCGTGATCCTCGATGCCGGCTGCAACATCGAGGACAGCCGCATGACGGTCCTCGGCGGCGAGTTCGCCGTCATCCTCCTCGTCTCGGGCAACTGGAACAACATCGCCAAGCTGGAGTCGGCCCTGGGCGGCGCCGAGCGCCGGCTCGGGCTGACCATCGTCTCCAAGCGCACCGAGGCACGGCGTCCGGCGGCCGACCTCCTGCCCTACTCGGTGGACGTCGTCGCCCTCGACCATCCGGGCATCGTCCACCACCTGGCGGAGTTCTTCTCCAGCCGCGACATCAACATCGAGGAGCTCAGCACCGCGACCTACGCGGCGGCCCACACCGGCACGCCCATGTTCTCGGTGCACATGACAGTCAACGTCCCCGCCAACGTCCACATCGCCTCGCTGCGCGAGGAGTTCATGGACTTCTGCGACGAGCTCAACCTCGACGCCGTCCTCGAGCCGGTGAAATAGGAGGAGGATCCGCCGTGGCGGGCGCGCGCAAGGTCGCCGTGGGAAAGAAGGTGCCGGACTTCGAGCTCCCGGCCACCGGCGGCGGCACGGTGCGGCTGTCCGCGCTGCGCGGCAGGCCGGTGGTGCTGTACTTCTACCCCAAGGACGCCACGCCGGGCTGCACGCGCGAGGCGGAGGCCTTCCGCGACCTCCATCCGCGCTTCCGGCGCCGCAAGGCGGTGATCCTCGGCGTCTCGCGCGACGGCGTGCGCTCGCACGAGCGCTTCAGGGAGCGGCTCGGGCTGCCCTTCGAGCTGCTCTCGGACGAGGACGAGCGTGTCTGCCGCCTGTTCGACGTCATCCGCGAGAAGAACATGTACGGGCGCAAGGTGCGCGGCATCGAGCGCAGCACCTTCCTGATCGACGCCGACGGCGTGCTGCGGCGCGAGTGGCGCAAGGTCAAGGTGGACGGGCACGCCGAGGAGGTGCTCGAGGCCCTCAAGGCGCTCGGCTAGCCGCGCTCCCCGCCGGCGGCCTCCCCGGCAGCGGGCGCCCCTGCCGGCGGCGCCTCTTCCCCCGTCCGGGCGCCGGGCGGCCCGCCGGCCTCATCCCCCTCCGCATCCTCCGGTCCCGGCAGGGCGTTGAGCACGGCCTTGACCAGCACCGCCAGCGGGATGGCGAAGAACACCCCCCAGAAGCCCCACAGCCCGCCGAAGAAGAGCACGGCGACGATGATGGCGACGGGGTGCAGGTCCACCGCCTCCGAGAAGAGCAGCGGCACCAGCACGTTGCCGTCGAGCACCTGGATGACGGTGTAGGCCGCCATCAGCCAGGCGAACTCGCTGCTCCAGCCCCACTGGAAGTAGCCGACGAGCGCCACCGGCACCGTGGCCGCCACGGCGCCGATGAAGGGGATGATGACCGAGACGCCGACGATGAGGGAGAGCAGCATCGCGAACTGCAGGCCGAGGAGCTGGAAGGTGAGGAAGGTGACGCCCCAGACGATGAGGATCTCCCAGAACTTGCCGCGGATGTAGTTGCCGATCTGGTGGTCGACCTCGTGCCAGACGCGCACGGCGAGCTCGCGCTCGCGCGGCAGGTAGCGGTCGAACCAGGCCAGGATGCGCGCCTTGTCCTTGAGCATGAAGAAGACCAGGATCGGCACCAGCACCACGTAGACGACGAAGGTGGCGACGCCGATCACGGAGGTGACCGAGCGCGAGAGCACCTCCTGCCCCAGCGCCGCCACCTCGGCGCGCACCGCCTCGATCAAGGCCTGCACCTGCTCCTGCGTGACGAACTGGGGATAGCGCTCGGGCAGGCGCTCGAGCACGGCCTGGCCCGAGGCGATCATGCCCGGAAGCTGCTGGACGAGCTGCGTGACCTGGCGCGAGATCAGCGGCGCCAGCCCGAAGACCAGGAAGAGCACGAAGGCCATGAAGCCGAAAAAGACCACGGCCGTGGCGAGCAGCCGCGGCACGCCCCGGCGCTCCAGCGGCCCCACCACGCCCTCGAGCAGGTAGGCGATGACGACCGCCGCCAGCACCGGCGCCAGCATGTCGCCCATGAGCAGGACGACGGAGAAGCCCGCCACCAGCAGGAGGGCGAGGATCACCACCTGCGGGTTGGCGAGCTGGCGCGCGAGCCACTGCCGCATCATCTCCATGGGCGGCAAGGGTACGCGGGGCGGCGCGGCGCCGGCAAGCGCCCTCAGCCGTCGCGCATGCGCTCGTAATGGGCGCGGAACAGCGCCTCGAGCTCGTCGATGACCTCTTCCGCGGGCCGGCCCTGCATGACGTGCTGCGCCACCAGCGCCGAGGTCTCGCCCAGCATGCGGGACCTGTCGAGCATGGGATAGGTTCGCGACAGGCGCTTGATGGCGGCGATGACGGTCTCGCCCTCGGGGCGCGGGACGGGCTCGGGCGCCGGCGGCGGCCCGGCCGGCGCCGGCGCCGCGGCGCCGGCACGCTCGGCGAGGAACTCGGCGAAGGCGAGCAGGGTCTCCCGCGCGCTCCCGTCGAGGGCGCGGTAGAGCTCGAGCAGGCGGCGCTCGCTGCGCGGGCCCCTCACATGCACGGGCAGCCCTCCTCCGCCTCCGGCGCGCGCAGGCTCAGCCGCCGGGGGCCCTCCCCGCCGCGGCGCCCTGGCGCGCCGCCTCCTGCGCGCGGCAGTAGCTGCGCGCGAACTTCAGCAGCTCCTCCATGGCCCGCATGCGGAACTTGTGCTTCTGGTGCACGAAGGAGAAGGGCCGCTCCAGCGGCGGGTCGAGGGGCACGGCCACCAGCGTGCCGAGCTGCAGCTCCTTGCCGATGGTCGCGCGCGACATGATGGAGATCCCCATGCCGGCCTCGACCGCGCCCTTGATGGCCTCGGGGCTGCCGAGCTCCATGCACACGTTCATGTCGGCGGGCGAGGCGCCGGTGCGCTGCATGTACTCGCCGATCACCTCGCGCGTGCCCGAGCCCTCCTCGCGGCAGATGAAGGGATAGTCCGTCAGCTCCTCGGCGCGCACCGACTCGCGCCCCGCGAGCGGATGGCCGGGCGGGACGATCACCACCAGCTCGTCCATGCGGCAGGTCTCCACCACGAGGCTCTTGTTGCCCACCGGCGCCTCCACCACGCCGAGGTCGATGACGTTGTTCTCCACCATGGTCACGATCCCCTCGGTGTTGGAGACCTTGAGGTGGATGTTGACCTCCGGGTAGCGCGCCTTGAAGTCGCCCAGCAGCGAGGGGAGCATGTACTCGGCGATGGTGGTGCTGGCGCCGATGACCACGGTGCCGCTGATCTGGCCCGTGATCTCGCGCACCGCGTCGTCCATCTCGGCGTAGAGCTGGAAGATGCGGTCGGCGTAACGGTAGACCAGCCTGCCCGCCTCGGTGAGGCTGATCCGGTTGTGGGTGCGGTCGAAGAGGCGGGTGTTGTAGTACTCCTCGAGCTGGCGCACCTGGAAGGTGACCGCCGGCTGCGTCATGTGCAGCTCCTCGGCCGCCTTGGTGAAGCTGAGCAGGCGCGCCACCGTGTGGAAGACCTGCAGCCGCCGGTCGGCCATGCCCCTACCCTCCCCTCCTCGGGGCCATAAGGA
>WFOW01000027.1 GCA_015487895.1 Gammaproteobacteria bacterium
CGCTAAAATCGCGCCTCTTTCCGCGGCCCCGGGGCCGCGCGTCGCCGGCCCGCGGGGGGCGGGCCGGGTCGGGATTCCGGAGCGAGGCATGGCAGTACGCGTGGGAGTGCCGAAGGAGACCACGCCGGGCGAGCGGCGCGTCGCGCTCGTGCCGGACGTGGCCGCGAGGCTGATCAAGCTCGGCGCCGAGGTGCTGGTCCAGAAGGGCGCCGGGGCGGCCACCCATTACCCGGACGAGGCCTACGAGGGCTGCCGCCTGGTCGACGACGCGGCGGCGCTGCTCGGCGAGGCCGACGTGGTGCTCAAGGTGCAGCCGCCCTCGCTCGAGGAGATCGAGGCCATGCGCGAGGGGGCGACGCTGATCGGCTTCCTCGCCCCGCACCGCGACCCCGAGCGCGTGGCGCGGCTGCGCGACCGGCGCATCACGGCCTTCGCCATGGAGCTCGTGCCGCGCATCTCGCGCGCGCAGAGCATGGACGCGCTCTCCTCGCAGGCGGCGGTGGCCGGCTACAAGGCCGCCCTGCTCGCGGCCAACCTCACGGGCCGCTTCTTCCCCATGCTGACCACGGCCGCGGGCACCATCCGCCCCGCGAAGGTGCTCGTCATCGGCGCGGGCGTGGCGGGGCTGCAGGCCATCGCCACCGCGCGGCGTCTCGGCGCCATGGTCGAGGCCTACGACGTGCGCCCGGCCACGCGCGAGCAGGTGGAGTCGCTCGGCGCGCGCTTCGTGGACACGGGCGTGGCCGCCGAGGGCGAGGGCGGCTACGCGCGCGAGCTCACCGAGGAGGAGAGGCGCAAGGTCGCCGAGGCCATCGCGCGCCACGTCGCCGCCGCCGACGCCGTCATCACCACCGCCGCCGTGCCGGGCCGGCCGGCGCCGCGCATCCTCACGCGCGAGATGGTCGAGGGCATGAAGCCCGGCAGCGTCGTCGTCGACCTCGCGGCCGAGACCGGCGGCAACTGCGAGCTCACGCGCGCGGGCGAGCGGGTCGAGCACGGCGGCGTCACCGTCTACGGGCCGCTCAACGTGCCCAGCATGCTCGCCTACCACGCGAGCGAGATGTACGCGCGCAACCTGTACAACTTCCTCGCCCTCATGCTGAAGGACGGCGCGCTCGCGCCGGACTGGGAGGACGAGGTCGTCCGCGACACGGCCCTCACCCGCGAGGGCGCCATCTGCCACGAGCCCACGCGGCGGCTCGTGGAGGGGGAGGCGTAGCTGTGGAAGGCTTCACCGGCATCACCGCCCTCTACATCTTCATGCTCGCCGCCTTCACGGGCTACGAGGTCATCTCGCGCGTGCCCGTGATCCTGCACACGCCCCTGATGTCCGGCTCGAACTTCGTGCACGGCATCGTCCTCGTCGGCGCCATGGTCGCCCTCGGGCAGGCCGAGGGCGCGCTGCAGGTGACCATCGGCTTCCTCGGCGTGCTGCTCGCGGCCATGAACGCCGTCGGCGGCTACGTGGTGACCGAGCGCATGCTCGAGATGTTCAAGTCCAGCAAGGAGACGCGCGGCTCATGAGCGGCACCGGCCTGATCGAGGCGAGCTACTTCCTCGCCGCCGTCCTCTTCATCCTCGGCCTCAAGCGCATGAGCTCGCCGGTGACCGCGCGCGGCGGCATCGTCTGGGCCGGCGCGGGCATGGTGCTGGCGACGCTGGCGACCTTCTTCTGGCCGGGCATGTCCAACTACGGCCTCATGGTCGTCGCCATCGCCCTCGGCGGCGCCGTCGCCTGGTGGACGGGCAAGCGCGTGGCGATGACCGACATGCCGCAGATGATCGCCCTCTACAACGGCATGGGCGGCGGCGCGGCGGCGGCCATCGCCGCGGTGGAGCTCTTCCGCGGCGGCGAGCACCCGCTGAGCGTGGTGACGCTGGCCGTCGCCGGCGCCCTCATCGGCACCGTGGCCTTCTCCGGCAGCCTCGTCGCCTTCGCCAAGCTCCAGGGCCTGATGAAGCGCTCGGTGCGCTTCCCCATGCAGCAGGCGCTCAACCTCGGCGTGCTGGCGCTGGCGCTGCTGCTCGGGGCGACGGCCATCTTCGTGCACTCGACCCCGCTGCTGGTCGTCTTCTTCCTGCTCGCGCTCGCTTTCGGCGTGCTCATGACGCTGCCCATCGGCGGCGCCGACATGCCGGTGGTGATCTCGCTCTACAACGCGCTCACGGGGCTCGCGGTCGGCTTCGAGGGCTTCGTGCTCAACAACGCCGCCATGATCATCGCCGGCACCGTGGTGGGCGCCTCGGGCACGCTGCTCACCCAGCTCATGGCGAAGGCCATGAACCGGCCGCTGACCAACGTGCTCTTCTCGGGCTTCGGCGAGACCGCCGCC
>WFOW01000028.1 GCA_015487895.1 Gammaproteobacteria bacterium
CGCCTTGGCCTCCGACCAGGTCGCGGTGATCGACGGCGAGGCGCTCGGCAAGCCGGGCGGCCCCGAGCGCGCGCGCGAGCAGCTGCGGCGGGCGAGCGGGCGCGCCGTGGACTTCCTCACCGGCCTCGCCGTGCTCGACACCCGCGACGGGCGCCTGCAGCTCGCGGTCGTGCCCTTCCGCGTCGTCTTCCGCCCGCTCGACGAGGCGCGCATCGAGGCCTACCTGCGCCGCGACGAGCCCTGGAACTGCGCGGGCAGCTTCCGCTCCGAGCGGCTGGGGGTGGCGCTGTTCGAGCGCATGGAAGGCGAGGACCCCACCGCCCTCATGGGCCTGCCTCTCATCCGCCTCGTGCGCATGCTCGAGGCCGTGGGCCTCGACCCGCTCGCGCCCGGGGCGGGCGGCGCGTGAGCCTCCGTGCTCCTCAGCGGAGGGTGGCGGCGCCGAGGCGGGTCAGCGCGCGCGCCACGGCGGCGCCGAGGCGCTCCGTGAGGCGCTCGAGGAAGTCCTCCTTCGGCGTGAAGTCGACGATGCGCTCGGCGCCGATGACCTCGCGCGCGACGTAGCCCGCGCTGCCGAGCCCGTCCACCAGGCCCAGCCGCACCGCCTCCTCGCCGGTCCAGATGAGGCCCGAGAAGATCTGGGGATCGTCCTTGAGGCGGTCGCCGCGGCCCTCGCGGACGGCCTCGACGAACTGCGCGTGCACCTGCTCCAGCAGGCGCTTCATGTGGGCGAGGTCCTCGGGGCGCGCCGGCGAGAAGGGGTCGAGGAAGCCCTTGCGCTCGCCCGCCGTGAGCAGTCGGCGCTCGATGCCGAGCTTGCGCATCGCCTCCGCGAAGCCGAAGCCGTCCATCAGCACGCCGATGGAGCCGACCAGGCTCGCCTTGTCGGCATAGATCTCGTCGGCGGCCGCCGCCACGTAGTACGCCCCCGAGGCGGCGATGTCCGTGACCACGGCGTAGAGCGGCACGTCCGGGTGCGCCTCGCGCAGGCGCCGGATCTCGTCGTAGATCTGCCCCGCCTGCACGGGGCTGCCGCCGGGGCTGTTGATGCGCAGGATGACACCGGCGGTGCGCTCGTGCCCGAAGGCCGCGCGCAGGCCGCGCACGATGCTGTCGGCGCTCGCCGGCGCGTCGGCGGCGATCTCCCCCCTGAGCTCGACGAGCGCGGTGTGGCGTCCGCCCGGCAGCGGCGCGGCCGCCTCGCGCCCGGCGAGGAGCACGCCGAGCAGCGCCACCAGGTAGGCGAGGAAGGCCAGCCTGAAGAAGACGCTCCAGCGCCGCGCGCGGCGCTGCTCGCGCAGCCCCTCCAGCGCGATGCGCTCGAGCACGGCGAGCGCATCGGGCTCGCGGCGAGGCGACCGCCCCTGCGGCGTGCCGCCCGCCTCGCCCTGCCAGCCGTTGCCCTGTCCGTTCACCTCCGGGATCCTCCCTCCTCGAGCACCCCCCACGGCCGCTCCACGCCGTGGCGCGCGAGCCAGTCCGGCACCTCGACCAGGGCCCGGACGTGGCCCAACGGGCCGTGGCGCAGCAGGCGCTCCAGGGGGTGCACCCCGTAGGCGGCCGCGAGCCCACGGGCCCCGGCCGCCCGCGCCATGGCGAGATCGTACTCGGTGTCGCCGACCATGAGCGTGCGCTCCGGCACGGACCCGACCGCCGCCATCAGCTCCAGCAGCATCTGCGGATGCGGCTTGGAGCGCGTCTCGTCGGCGCAGCGCGTGGCCTCCAGGTACCGCCACAGCCCGGTCGCCGCCAGCGCCCGGTCCAGGCCGCGGCGGCTCTTGCCGGTCGCCACCGCCAGGCGGTAGCCGCGGCCGTGGAGCTCGGCCAGCACCGCCTCGGCGCCCGGATAGAGGCGCTCGTCCTCGGGGCCGGCGTTGAGGTAGTGCTCGCGGTAGACGTCCATGATGCGCCGGCGCAGCGCCCGGTCCGCCTCCGGATAGAGCTTCGCCACCGCCTCCTCGAGGCCGAGCCCGATGATGTCGCGGATGGCCTCGTCGCTGCGCTCCGGCAGGCCGAGGGTGTCGATCGCCGCGCGCACGCTGCGGACGATGTGGCCGATGGAGTCCATCAGCGTGCCGTCCCAGTCGAAGACGACCAGGTCGAAGGCGCGCGCGCTCATGCTCCCTCCCCCTCCAGCGCGGCCAGGACGGCCCGCAGATCCGCCGGGAGCGGCGCCGATGCCAGGAGCTCGCCCCCGTCCGGAAGCGGCAGCGCCAGCTCGCTCGCGTGCAGGAAGGTGCGCCGCAGGCCCAGCCCGCGCAGGCGCCGGTTGAGGGCGCGGTCGCCGTAGTCGGGGTCGCCGGCCACCGGGAGACCGAGGTGGGCGGCGTGGGCACGGATCTGGTGCGTGCGGCCGGTGCCGATCTCGGCCATGGCGAGGGTAAGGTCACCATACCGCGTCAGCGGGCGGAACGCGGTCATGGCCCTGCGCCCGTGGGCCTTGACCTCCGTCAGGCGCTCGCGGCCGCGCCGCAGGGTGCGGGCGAGGGGGGCATCGATCCGGGTCTCCCCCTCGGGAAGCCGGCCGCCCAGCAGCACCAGGTAGCGCTTGCGCGCCCTGCCCTCGCGCAGCATGCGGTGGGCCCAGCGCAGCGCCGCCGTCTCGGCCGCCACCAGCAGCACGCCGCTGGTGTCGCGGTCGAGGCGGTGCACGAGCTCGAGGCGCGGCCGCTCCGGGAAGGCCGCGCGCAGGGCCTCGATGAGCCCCCAGCGCACCGAGGTGCCCCCGTGCACGGGCAGCCCCGGCGGCTTGTCGAGCACCAGATAGCCGTCGGCCTCCTCCAGCACCGCCGCGCGCACACGCGCCACCAGCCCCCCGGGCGGCGTCGCCTCCGCGCGCGCCGGCGCGGCCCGCAGCGGCGGGATGCGCACGCGGTCCCCGGCGCTCAGCCGGTAGGCGGGACGCACGCGCGCGGAGTTGACCCGCACCTGGCCGGTGCGGACGATGCGGTAGATCAGGCTGCGCGGGACGCCCTTGAGCTCGCGCGCGAGGAAGTTGTCGATGCGCTGGCCCGCCTCGCGCTCGCCCACCTGCACGAGCCTGGCGCGCGCCGCACCCTTGTCGCCGGCCTGCGCAAGCATCGGGTTATGTTAGCGATTTTCGGCGGATTCCGCCACGTAATTGAAGCATTTGGCGCACGTTGATATAGTGGTTTCACCGGTCCGGCCATGACGACGTGACGGCCGAAGATCCGTCCCGTGCAGCCCGACCCGGTCCGAGCCGGTTTTTTTGTGCGCGGAACCGCGTGCCCGCCGCTGCGGCCCCACCGGCCGCAGGGTCTCCCCGGCGAGCCGCGCGGCCGCGCCTCCGGCCGGACGAGGCGCGTCCCGGCGCCCGCCCTCCGGCCGAGACC
>WFOW01000029.1 GCA_015487895.1 Gammaproteobacteria bacterium
CGAGGGCGCCGAGGCCGCGGCCGCGCGGGCGCTGGCGCTCGCGCCCGACAGCTACTCGGCGCTGGTGGCCCTGGGGCACGCGGCGATGCTGCGCGGCCAGCACGAGCAGGCGCTGGAGCGCCTGCGCCGCGCCGCCGAGCGCGAGCCCTACGACCCGGAGGTCTGGCACCTGCTCGGCCTCGCCGCCGCGCGCGCCGGCGACCGCGAGGAGGCCGAGCGGGCGGCACGGCAGCTCCGCCGGATCGGCGCCCCGCCCGACGGGCCCTTCACGGCCGGCGAGGCCTGAGGCGCGCGCCGGGCTGGCCGCCGGCGGGGCGGGCCGCCACAATGGCCCGAGCGCCCGCCGCGGGCGGGCGCCGGCCATGACCGGAGCGGACGAAGGAGGACGGGGATGGCAGGAGTCGTCTATTTCGTGCTGGCCTTCGCGGCGCTCGCCGTCGGGGTGATCGTCGCCGGCGTCAAGATGGTCCCGCAGGGACAGGAGTGGACGGTGGAGCGCTTCGGGCGCTACCGGCGCTCGCTGCGGCCCGGGCTCAACCTGATCGTGCCCTTCGTCGACCGCATCGGCCACCGCATCAACATGATGGAGTCCGTGCTGGACATCCCGAGCCAGGACGTGATCACCAAGGACAACGCCATGGTGCGTGTCGACGGGGTGGTCTTCTACCAGGTGCTCGACTCGGCGCGCGCGGCCTACGAGGTGCGCGACATGCACCGCGCCATCGAGAACCTCACCATGACCAACATCCGCACCGTCATGGGCGGCATGGACCTGGACGAGGTGCTCTCCGAGCGCGAGCGCATCAACCGCTCGCTGCTGCAGGTGGTGGACGCGGCCACGGACCCGTGGGGCATCAAGATCACGCGCGTCGAGATCAAGGAGATCCGCCCGCCGGAGGACCTGGTGCGCGCGATGGCGCGGCAGATGAAGGCCGAGCGCGAGAAGCGGGCCATGATCCTGGAGGCCGAGGGCGAGCGCGACGCCGCCATCAACCGCGCCGAGGGCGAGAAGCGCGCGATGATCCTGGAGGCGGAAGGCCGCCGGGAGGCCGCCCAGCGCGACGCCGAGGCGCGCGAGCGCCTGGCGCAGGCGGAGGCCGAGGCCACGCGCGTGGTCTCGGAGGCGGTGCGCGCGGGCGACGTGCAGGCGCTCAACTACTTCGTGGCGCAGAAGTATGTCGAGGCGCTCGCCGCCATCGGCACCGCCCAGAACCAGAAGGTGATCGTGCTGCCCGTGGAGGCGACCGGCGTGATCGGGGCCGTGGGCGGCATCGCCGAGCTCGTGCGCGGCGCCTTCGCGGGGCGCGAGGCGCAGGCGTCCGCGCGGCCCGCGGGCTGAGGGGCGGGCCGTGGAAGACCTCGCGCTCTTTCCCTTCACCCACTGGCACTGGTGGGCGCTGGGCCTGATCCTGCTCGTGCTGGAGCTTGCGGCGCCGGGCGTGTTCTTCCTGTGGCTCGGGGTGGGGGCCTGGCTCACGGGCGCCGTGCTCTACCTCGTGCCGGACCTCGGGTGGAAGGGGCAGCTCCTCCTCTTCAGCGGGAGCTCGGCCTGCTTCGTGGGCGCCTTCTGGTACTGGCGCAGCCGCCGGCCGGTGGAGACGGACGAGCCCGCGCTCAACCGTCGTGCCCAGCGCTACGTGGGCGCGGTGGCGGTGGTGGAGGAGGCCATCCGCAACGGGGTGGGCGCGGTGCGGATCGAGGACACCCGCTGGCGTGCCGTCGGGCCCGACGCGCCGCGGGGCTCGCGCGTGCGCGTGACGGGCGTCGAGGGCAACACGCTGCAAGTGGCGCCGGTCGAGGACGGGTGAGGCCCGGCCATGCGGGGTTCATGCGACCTCGAGCTCCGAGCACGGCCTGGGCACGTCCCATGGTGGGGACGCAGGTGCCGACGCTCGTGCGCTCGTGCGCTCGTGCCGGGGAAGGGTGGATAGGCCCTTGCACGGAGGATGGCGGTGCACGGTGAGCGCAAAGTGGTGGCGGGCACGTCCCGCCTGGCCGGGGCGGCCCTGGTGGCGGCCCTCCTCGTGGGGCCGTGGCCGGCGCGCGCGCACGAGGACGGGGCCGAGCTGCTGATCGTGGACTCGCCGGAGCGCGTCACCGTGGTCCGGCGGATCGGCGGCGTCACGGTCGTGGATTCGCGGCGGCGGGCGGTGCCGCGGCTGGACGCCCGCGTGCGCGTCTGGGAGATCGGCGAGCGGGTGCGCCTCCACGAGCTGCCGGACAGCCGGCCGCCGGGACACCGCGACCCTCTGCGCTAGGCGCTTGCTCGGACCTTGACTCGCCGCGAACACGCAGAGGAGGGGCGAGCCTGAGGCTCCACGGCGTAGCCGCATATGATCGCTGCGCTCGCTTGGGCGCCACGCATAG
>WFOW01000030.1 GCA_015487895.1 Gammaproteobacteria bacterium
CGTCTACCGCCAGGCCATCACCGCGGCGGGCATGGGCTGCCAGGCGGCCCTGGACGCCGAGCGCTACCTCGACGCCCTCGACGCCTCCTGAGCGCTCCGGCGCCGGGCGCGCCGGTGCTATGCTTTGTCCGCGCGGGGGAGACCGCCCCCGTGGCGGCCGGCAGGCCAGGCGAGCCCGCACCGAGATGCGCCTTCCCGTCATTCTCGACCCGCGCGATCCGCACGCGCCCTTCCCGCCCGCGGAGGCGGCCCTGCGCGAGCCCGACGGGCTGCTGGCGGTGGGCGGCGACCTCCACCCGCGCCGGCTGCTCCGCGCCTATCGGGCCGGCATCTTCCCCTGGTACGGCGAGGGCCAGCCCATCCTGTGGTGGTCGCCCGACCCGCGCGCGGTGCTGTTCCCGGAGCGGGTGCACGTCTCGCGCAGCCTGCGGCGCACGCTGCGCCGTGGCCGCTTCCGCGTGACCGCCGACCGGGACTTCGCCGCGGTCATCGAGGCCTGCGCCACCGTCCCGCGCCGCGGCCAGGACGGGACCTGGATCACGCCGGAGATGGCGGCCGCCTACCGCCGCCTCCACGCCCTCGGCCACGCCCACTCGATCGAGGTATGGGACGAGGGCGGCGGGCTCGCCGGCGGCCTCTATGGGGTGGCGATCGGCCGCGTCTTCTTCGGCGAGTCCATGTTCAGCCGCCGCAGCGACGCCTCCAAGGTGGCGCTCGTCGCCCTCTGCCGCGCGCTCTCGGCCTGGGGCTACGGCCTCGTCGACTGCCAGGTGGCCTCGCCGCACCTGATGCGCATGGGCGCCGAGCTCCTGCCGCGGCGACGCTTCCTCGAGCTGCTCGAGCGGCTCTGCCCCCAGGCGCCCGCGCCCGGCGCCTGGCGGGAGCTGCCGGCGGCGCCGGAGGCCCCCGCCGCATGACCCGGCGCGAGCCGCGGCACGAGCTTGGCCGGCTCGCCTTCTACGCGAGCCGCGAGCACGCCTGCAGCTACCTGCCGGGGCGCCGCGCCACCACGCTCTTCGCCGACCCCTCGGCGCGCATGAGCAACCGGCTCTACGACCTGCTCTCCGAGCACGGCTTCCGCCGCAGCGGCGGCTACGTCTACCGCCCCGCCTGCCGCGGCTGCGCCCGCTGCATCCCGGCGCGCATCCCGGTGGCGGACTTCCGCCCGAGCCGCAGCCAGCGGCGCGTGCTGGCGCGCAACCGCGACCTGCGCGTGCGGCTGCTGCCGCCGGACTACCGCGAGGAGCACTTCGGGCTCTACCGCCGCTACATCGGCAGCCGCCACCGTGGCGGCGGCATGGACGACCCCACGCCCGAGCGCTACCTCGAGTTCCTGACCAGCCCCTGGAGCGACACCGCCTTCATCGAGATGCGCCTGCCGGACGGCGCCCTGGCGGCGGTCGCCGTGGCCGACCGCATGCCGCGCGGGTGGTCGGCCGTCTACACCTTCTTCGACCCCGCGCTCGGCCGGCGCAGCCTCGGCACTTACGCCGTGCTGTGGCAGGTGCGCGCCCTGCAGGCCCTGGGCCTGCCCTGGCTGTACCTCGGCTACTGGATCCCGGAGTGCCGCAAGATGGCCTACAAGGCGCGCTTCCTGCCGCTCGAGGTACAGCGCGAGGGCCGCTGGCGGCGGCTGGACTCGCCCGCGGCGGTCGAGGCCTTTCTCGCCGGCGAGCGCTAGTCCATAATCTGCCGCCTGCGCCGCGCGGCGGCCTCCCGCCGGGGGGACGGGAAGGCGCGGTCCGCGTGCGGCCGCCGCGGCTGCGCGCTCGGGACAACGGCGGAGGGCGAGAAAAGGGGTTCCATGGCGAAGGAAGACCACATCGAGATGGAGGGCGAGGTCATCGAGACCCTGCCCAACACCATGTTCCGCGTGCGCCTGGACAACGGCCACGTGGTCACCGCCCACATCTCGGGCAAGATGCGCAAGCACTACATCCGCATCCTCAAGGGCGACCGCGTCGTCGTCCAGCTCACCCCCTACGACCTCACCAAGGGCCGCATCGTCTACCGCCTCCGCTGAGGCCCGGCCTCACCCGCCGGGCGCCGGCACCGGCCGCGCGAGCAGCCCCGTGAGGCCGACCCGGATCTCGAAGCGCCCGCGCCCCTCGACCGGCACGAAGACGGCGGAGCCGTATTCTGCGTCGACCAGCGGCGCGAGGAAGGCGTGCCGGCGGCGCAGGTCGAAGAGGTCGGGGCCCGCGCGCGGGGCGATGCGGTAGACCGTGCGCGGCCCGGCGCGCTCGCTCGCCAGGTCGCGGTAGCGGCCGCCGATGCGGTCGAGGGCGTAGGCGGTGTGGAGCCCGAGAAGCTGCGCCCACGGCTTCCACTTGAGCACGCGCGCGTCCACGTAGAGCGCATCGCCCGCGATCTCGTAGGCGCCCGCGCGCCCGTCCGGCAGGCGCACGCGGGCGAGGAAGCGGCGGGGCCCGCGCGGCTCCACGTCCACCACCGCCGCCACCTCCTCGCGCGTGAGGGCGCGGTAGCCGTGGGTGCCGAGGGCGAGGAGCGCAAGGAGCCCTGCGGTGCCCGCAAGCCCCAGCGCGGCGGCGAGGCCCGCCCCGCCGCGCAGCGCGCGCCCGCGGCGCAGGGCGGCCAGCGCCGCCCCGAGCGGCACGAGCGCGGCGGCGGCCGCCGCCGCGGCCGCCACGGCCAGCGCGCTGCCGCTCCACCCGGCCATGGCCGGATCCTAGCGGGAAAGACGGAGCGGAGACGTGACGCGGGCCGCGGCCCGCGCCGCCCTCAGTGGACCTTCTCCTCGGCCGGCTCGATGTCGAAGGTGAGGCCGTCCTCGCCGGCGCCCACGCGCACGTGGCCGCCGCCGGCCAGCCGCCCGAAGAGCAGCTCCTCGGCGAGCGGCTTCTTGATGTGCTCCTGGATGACGCGCGCCATGGGCCGCGCCCCCATCTTGTCGTCGAAGCCGTGCTCGGCGAGCCAGGCGCGCGCGGCCTCGTCCACCTCCAGCGTGACCTTGCGCTCCTGGAGCTGGGCCTCGAGCTCGTAGACGAACTTGTCGACCACGTGGGCGATGGTGGCCCGGTCCAGGGGCCGGAACTGGATGATGGCGTCGAGGCGGTTGCGGAATTCCGGGCTGAAGGTGCGCCGGATCACCTCCATGCCGTCGCTCGAGTGGTCCTGCTGCGTGAAGCCGATCGAGGGCCGGCTCATCTGCTCGGCGCCGGCGTTCGTCGTCATGATCAGGATCACGTTGCGGAAGTCCGCCTTGCGGCCGTTGTTGTCCGTGAGCGTGCCGTGGTCCATGACCTGCAGCAGCAGGTTGAAGACGTCGGGGTGGGCCTTCTCGATCTCGTCCAGCAGCAGCACCGCGTGCGGGTGCTTGATGATGGCCTCGGTCAGCAGCCCGCCCTGGTCGAAGCCCACGTAGCCCGGCGGCGCGCCGATCAGGCGCGAGACCGTGTGCCGCTCCATGTACTCCGACATGTCGAAGCGGATCAGCTCGATGCCGAGGATCATGGCGAGCTGGCGGCTGACCTCGGTCTTGCCCACGCCCGTGGGTCCCGCGAACAGGAAACAGCCGATGGGCCTGCGCTCGTTGCCGAGCCCGGAGCGCGACATCTTGATCGCGGCGGCCAGCGTCTCGATCGCCTGGTCCTGGCCGAAGACCACCATCTTGAGGTCGCGCTCGAGGTTGCGCAGCGCCTCCTTGTCCGAGGCCGACACCGACTTGGGCGGCACGCGCGCCATCTTGGCCACGATCTGCTCGATCTCGGCCACGCCCACGACCTTCTTGCGCCGCGAGGGCGGCAGCAGGCGCTGGCTGGCGCCGGCCTCGTCGATGACGTCGATGGCCTTGTCCGGCAGGTGGCGGTCGTTGATGTACTTGGCGGCGAGCTCGGCGGCGGCGCGCAGGGCGCGGCTCGAGTAGCGCACGCCGTGGTGCTCCTCGAAGCGCGACTTGAGGCCCTTGAGGATCTCGTAGGTCTCGTCCACCGTCGGCTCGGTGATGTCGATCTTCTGGAAGCGGCGCGCGAGCGCGCGGTCCTTCTCGAAGATGCCGCGGAACTCCTGGTAGGTGGTCGAGCCGATGCAGCGCAGCTCGCCCGAGGCCAGCATGGGCTTGATGAGGTTGGAGGCGTCCATCACCCCCCCCGAGGCCGCGCCGGCCCCGATGATGGTGTGGATCTCGTCGATGAACAGGATGGCGTTGCGCTCCTTCCGGAGCTGCGCCAGCACCGCCTTGAGGCGCTTCTCGAAGTCGCCGCGGTACTTGGTGCCCGCGACCAGCGCCCCGAGGTCGAGCGAGTAGATGGTGCAGCCGGCGAGCACCTCCGGCACCTCGCCGTCGACGATCATCTTCGCCAGGCCCTCGGCGATGGCGGTCTTGCCCACGCCCGCCTCGCCGACGAGCAGCGGGTTGTTCTTGCGCCGGCGGCACAGGATCTGGATGGTGCGCTCGATCTCGGCGCGGCGTCCGATGAGGGGGTCGATCTTGCCCTGGCGGGCGAGCTGGTTGAGGTTGGTGGCGTACTGCTCGAGCGGCTTGCGCGCGGCCTGCTCGCCGCCCTCCTCCTCCGAGGACGAGGACGACAGCCCCTCGCCCTCCTCCTCGCCGTGCACCTTGGAGATGCCGTGCGAGATGTAGTTCACCACGTCGAGGCGGGTGATGTTCTGCTTGCTGAGGAAGTAGACCGCCTGCGAGTCCTGCTCGCTGAAGATGGCCACCAGGACGTTGGCGCCCGTGACCTCCTTCTTGCCCGAGGACTGCACGTGGAAGACCGCGCGCTGCAGCACGCGCTGGAAGCCGAGCGTGGGCTGCGTCTCGCGCGGGTCGTGGGGCGGCAGCAGCGGGGTGGTCTCCTCCAGGAAGTTGACCAGGTCGCGCTTGAGCTTCTCGAGGTTGGCGCCGCAGGCCTTGAGCACCTCCGAAGCGGTGGGGTTGTCGAGCAGGGCCAGCAGCAGGTGCTCGACGGTGACGAACTCGTGCCGCTTCTCCCTCGCCTCCTTGAAGGCCAGGTTGAGGGTCTGCTCGAGTTCCTTGCTCAGCATGGCGGGGTCACCTCATCGGGCGCTCAGGCCTCCTCCATCGTGCACAGCAGCGGGTGCTGGTGCCGGCGCGAGTACTCGTTGACCTGGGCGACCTTGGTCTCTGCGATCTCGTAGGTGTAGACGCCGCACACGCCCTTCCCCCGCGTGTGCACCTGCAGCATGATCTGCGTGGCGCGGGGCCGGCTCATGCCGAAGAACTTCTCCAGCACCCGCACGACGAAGTCCATGGGCGTGTAGTCGTCGTTGAGCAGCACGACCTTGTACATGCGCGGCGGCTTCAGCCGCGGCCGCGCCTCCTCGACGACCACGCCGTGGTCGGTGTGCCGCTTCTCTCGCTCCCCCATGGCTCATCGGATTCTACCAGACTCGGGCCGGGGCTCCGCGGGGCGGCCGTCGGCGTCCCGTTCCCGTATCTTAGGCGTAGCACAGGGCGTGCCACCCATGCAAACCATTGACCGCGCAGGGGCGGAAAAGTTCGAGACGGGACCGGGTGGCAAGGGCGCCGACGCCCCGGCGGCACGCCGCCGCCGGACCGGCGCCCGCCTCAGGCCATGTGGGCGACGACCGCCTCGCCGAAGCCGGAGCAGCTCACCTCGGTCGCCCCTTCCATGAGGCGGGCGAGATCGTAGGTGACGGTGCGGGCGGCGATGGCGCCGGCCACCCCGCGGACGATGCGGTCGGCGGCCTCGCGCCAGCCGAGGTGGCGCAGCATCATCTCGGCGGAGAGGATCAGGGAGGAGGGGTTGACCTTGTCCTGGCCCGCGTACTTGGGGGCGGTGCCGTGGGTGGCCTCGAACAGGGCCGTGTCGTCCGAGAGGTTGGCCCCCGGGGCGATGCCGATGCCGCCGACCTGGGCGGCGAGGGCGTCCGAGATGTAGTCGCCGTTGAGGTTGAGGGTGGCGATGACGTCGTACTCCTCGGGGCGCAGCAGGATCTGCTGGAGGAAGGCGTCGGCGATCACGTCCTTGATCACGATCTCGCGGCCGCCGGCCTCCAGCACGTGCCAGGGGCCGCCGTCGAGCGGGCGCGCGCCGAACTCCTCGCGCGCGAGCTCGTAGCCCCAGTCGCGGAAGGCCCCCTCGGTGTACTTCATGATGTTGCCCTTGTGGACCAGGGTCACCGAGGCGCGGCCGTTGTCGATCGCGTAGCGGATGGCCTTGCGCACGAGGCGCTTGGTGCCCTCCTCCGAGACCGGCTTGACGCCGATGCCGGAGCTGTCGGGGAAGCGGATCTGCGTCACGCCCATCTCGCGCCGCAGGAAGTCGATCACCTTGCGCGCCTCCGCCGAGCGCGCCGGCCACTCGATGCCGGCGTAGATGTCCTCGGAGTTCTCGCGGAAGATGACCATGTCGGTCCTCTCGGGGTGGCGCAGCGGGCTCGGGGTGCCCGGGAAGTAGCGCACCGGGCGCTGGCAGACATACAGATCCAGCTCCTGGCGCAGGGCGACATTGATCGAGCGGATGCCGCCGCCCACCGGCGTGGTCAGCGGCCCCTTGATCGCCACCACGTACTCGCGGATCTTGGCAAGGGTGTCGGCCGGGAGCCATTCGCCGGTCTTCTCCTTGGCCTTTTCCCCGGCATAGATCTCGAGCCACTCGATCTTC